>SHYW01000010.1 GCA_009692615.1 Deltaproteobacteria bacterium
ACGGGGGCAAATCGAGGCAAAACTAAGGACCCTATTAACCACGAGAGCAAAATGTAATCTGATATAACTTCGCAAAAACTGTAACTCATTACGAAAAAAACGATCTATCTTCCGCTGCCCTGCTTCCAGGGCAGTTGTTCAGAGGTTCCCTAAATGGTATGGCGACTAGCAAGAAAAATCAACCGAAATGTTTGCGCCAGCGCTTTGCGGGCAAAACCATGATCAGCCAAACAAGGTGGCGGCTTTAAGAGCGGAAATGGAACCGGAAAAACCTATTCAGGCAGCGCCGGCAGCGCATCCATGACGCCGATCATGCTATCGCGGGTCACCAGTTTTTCTAAATCGGCGAGGCTCCAACCTTCAGTTCCAGCGGGGCGCATGGGCAAGACGATGTAACGGATATCCGCGGTGCTATCGTGCACCCGCACTTCAATGTCGTCGGTCAATGCCAAACCGAACTCGCGCATGACGCCGCGCGGATCGGCCACCGAACGCTGGCGGTAGTTAAAACTTTTATACCAATCGGGCGGCCGACCGAGAATCGGCCGGGGATAGCAGGAGCAAAGCGTACAAACCACCATGTGGCGAAGTGTTTCGGTATTTTCTAAAACCACGAACTCATTGATCGCCGTAGCGTCAATGCCCATCTCGGCGCAGGCCGCTTTGGGATCGGCGATCAAGCGCGCTTTGAAATCCGCATCGGTCCAGGCGCGGGCGACTAACTTAGCACCGTTGGCCGGCGTGCGCGCTTCCTGATATTCGATCTGGCACTGAATGTCTTTTTCGCTGATCACGCCTTTCGCGACCAACAGCTCGCGGATCGCATAAATGCGCTTGGCATAATGACTCAGCTCATGTTTGGGATGTTCATGCCCGTGGGCATCGATAACCGTATCAGCCATCTTGCGATCCTCCCTCAAGCCAACGGTTCCAACCAATGATCGTAGATATCGACGAGCACTTTGTCCTTTGCGCCGCCCGGCTTGGCAAAGACATCGGTGAAATTGAAAGCGACGAGATAAAGTGTCTTTTTCGGTAAGCCATCTTTACCGAAAGCGAGCAGTTCGGGATTTAAAAAATCGCCGTAGACTTTTTCAACCCAGCCCGATTTGCCGCGAATATACCAGGGCGTGCGCAGATGGCCGGGGCGGTCTTCGAATTTGACGTGAACCCGGTCGCCGGTCTTGAACCTGCCCGTCGCCGGACTCACGGCTCGCCCCACTTCGATTCAAACTCGGCGAGCTTTTCATCGATTTCCGCTTTGCTGAGAATATTTTTTTCGATGAGAATCGCTTCGATGCTGGCGATCCAGCGCTCGTAGTAACTCATGTCGCGGTAGGCGGCGGAATCCATCTCTTCGCGCGCCCGGCGCATCTCGTCGGTGCGCTTGATACCGCGGGCACCGAGAGCTTGATTGACCGCGTCGGCGAGGATTTCCCAGTCCGAAAGCGGATGGTCGGCAACTTCGATGGCTCCCGCACCCGGCAGTCCGCCTACGTCATGATGTCCGCGCGCCATAAGAACCTCCACTTAACCTTTGAGCCTTCCGGCTAGAGCTTTGTGCTCTTCCTTGATGCCATTCGGCAAGTGATCGCCGTAGGAGTCGAAATATTCGCCCTGACTCTTGAGATTGTTCTTCCAACCTTCGCGGTCGATGCTGACCAATTGATTCAAATCGGCTTTGGAAACATCCAAGCCGTCGCCGTTGAGCGCCGCGGCCTTGGGCACATAACCGATGGCGGTCTCGTCCGCTTCACCCGCGCCCTTGGAACGATCGATGACCCAACGGAGCACGCGTAAATTTTCGCCGAAGCCCGGCCAAATGAATTTGCCTTGATCGTTGCGTTGGAACCAGTTGACGCGAAAAATTTTCGGCGGATTGCTGGCGCGCTTGGCCATCGACAACCAATGGCCCCAGTAGTCGCCCATGTTGTAACCGCAGAACGGCAGCATCGCCATCGGATCGCGCCGCACCACGCCCACCGCGCCGGTCGCCGCCGCAGTAGTTTCCGAAGCCAATGTCGCGCCGAGGAAGGTGCCATGCTGCCAATTGAACGATTGATAGACCAGCGGAACTAATTTATTGCGCCGGGCGCCGAACAGAATCGCGCTGATCGGCACGCCTTCGGGTTTTTCCCATTCCGGTGAATAGGTCGGACATTGCTTGAGGGAAACCGTGAAGCGCGAATTAGGATGGGCTGCCGGCTGGCCGCTGTTGGGATCCCAGGCTTTGCTGCGCCAATCGACGGCGTTGTTGGGCGTCGGATCGTCGTGGCCTTCCCACCATACCGTGCCGTCCGATCGGAGCGCGACGTTGGTGAAGATGGTATCTTTCCTAACCGTCGCCATGGCGCTGGGGTTGGTTTTCGAACCAGTGCCCGGCGCGACGCCGAAGAAGCCCGCTTCCGGATTGATCGCCCAAAGTCTTCCATCCGAACCGACGCGCAGCCAAGAAATATCGTCACCGACGGTGTGAATCTTCCAGCCTTTCATCGGTGCCGGCGGCACGAGCATGGCCAAATTAGTTTTGCCGCAGGCGCTTGGGAAGGCGCCGCAGATGTAAGTGATCTCGCCGTCGGGGCTCTCGATGCCGACGATCAACATATGCTCAGCCAGCCAGCCTTCTTTTTGGCCGAGCTTGCTGGCGATGCGCAGCGCCAAACATTTTTTCGCCAGCAAAGCATTGCCGCCGTAACCGGAGCCGACGCTCCAGATGGTGTTGTCTTGCGGGAAGTGACAGATGAAGCGCCGCTCCATGTCGAGGTCGGCCTTGGAATGCAGACAGCGCGTGAAGTCGTCCGAATCGCCGAGATGATCGAGCGCCACTTTGCCCATGCGAGTCATGAGCCGCATGTTGAGCACGACGTAGACGCTGTCGGTGACTTGAATGCCGACCTTGCTAAACGTCGAACCCAGCGGTCCCATCAGAAACGGAATCACATACAACGTGCGGCCCTGCATCGAGCCAGTGAAAATCTTCGACAGCTTATCGTAGGCCTCCGACGGCGCCATCCAATTATTGTTCGGCCCAGCTTCTTCTTGCTGCTCGGTGCAAACGAAGGTTAGATTTTCCGTGCGCGCGACATCGTTCAGCGCGCTGCGATGGAGGTAACTTCCCGGCTGCTCTTTCTGGTTGAGCGGCATGAGATCACCGCACTGCACCGCGACTTGTGTCAACTTTTCCCGCTCGGCCTCAGAACCGTCGCACCAGTAGACATTGTCCGGCCGGCACATCGCCGCCATTTGGTTGACCCATTTTAGGATATGTTGGTTATTGGGAATGGTGCCAGAGGAATTACTCATGAGCGGCGACGATGTCCTTTCCGAAATCCGAATTGTCGTAAACCCCGCATGCCATCGGCGCTGCCAAAAATTCCGTAAAATGGGCGGTGAATACCTGCCAAACAGCTGGAGTCATTGAGCATTATACTAACTGTGTAACCTACTAATTCAGTGCGGCGAAGTCAACCAGAGAAAGCCTAGCGGTAGTGATCTGAGTTGAACAATAGAGAGATGTTCACTTGAAGATGACAACGTGAATTCCTCGGAACGATCGCATGCCCCGCGTTTCGCATTTCCATTTCCGAGCTACGCTATTTCTTGGCGCGGTATCTAACGTCGGAGATGCCGGCGAAATCGCTGTCTTGGCTCCACAGTGTCGCTCGATAGGCGCGCGCTGTTGCCAATATGATGCTATCGGCCATCGGGATTCTTTCGTCGAGGCTAACGCGAGCGGCGGTTAGAGCAAGTGGCGCGGTCAACTCAACGATCGTTCCTTGGTGCATGAGAGCTACCGCCTGCAGGGCGTCGCTCTCACCGCGTTGCTGTAGAACCCGCTTAAAGACTTCGAATAGAATCAGGGTCGGTACAATCAATTCTGTCCTATTTGTAATGGGAGGAGCAAAAAATCCGCGTTCGGCCCATCGGCCAAATATTCAAGCCAGCCGGAGGAGTCGACAACATTCACACGCGGTCTGTGTTTCGTGGCACGTCGGTATCGATACCTTTGAGAAAGCCTCGCATCTTTTTTATCGATCGCACGGGTATGAGCTCGATGCGGTTTTCGTAGAGCAACGCCTGGACTTTCTGACCTGGCGTAAGCTTGAGCGTCTCGCGCATTTCTTTAGGGATAACAACTTGGAACTTGGGCGACACCGTTATAGTCTCCATAATTTCTCCATCGATACCCGAACGTAGTGTGTGAATTGTATCGGCCCGCAACTAGGTTGGCAAGTCTCGAATTCGTGCTCCGGGAATATCAAATACCATGTCCGGTCTCGGTCGCGGCAGACGTTCTTAGAACACTCCGGATCACAATCACATCCTAGACATAAATCATTCCTAGCCAAGCAAAAAAAGACGATACGACCCACACGCTCGCATTCAGAATGCGGAGTATTTGATATGAACTAAATTGGCGAGACAAAGGCCACACTTTGAAGCTCTTGGTCAGTGCTATGCACCCGACAACAATCCAGACGAGCGTTGGACCAACAAAAAACAGCTCAAACAGTTCTTGGCGACCGCGTAAAAGCCATATTTCTAACAAAAAGCCTCCGCCAGGGAGCGCAGCCATCACCGACGCCCAGAATGCGCTTTGAGGTTGAGCGCCATCTATCATTCGGTTCAGCCACACTATAGCTGCGATGCCAATCGCAACGAGCAACAACGCCTAGGCGCGTACATCAATCATTGAAACACGACGACTCCGTGAAGTCTCATCGAGTGCTCACTCCAACGGCAACGTTAGCAACTTCTGCTCCGGATGAATCAGATGTTCGTGGCCGGTCTGCGTCACAACGCAGGTGTATTCCACTTGCACCGTGCCCCAGCCGGCTTCGTGGTTCGAGGCTTCGAGATTCATCGTCATGCCGGGCTCGACCGGAATGTTGGTGGTGTTGGGGAGAAACGGATCGTCGACTTCTTCAGCAGGACCGAGCAGGAACGGAAACTCGCGCGCTTCCAAACCTATCGTGTGGCCGAGAAAGAAGTTCGAATAATTCGGCAAGCCGTTGGCGCGCACGCCGGCGATCATAGTTTCATAAAGTTCTTGCGGACGAACGCCGGGCTTGAGCGTTTCCACCGACTTCAACACGCCCGCTTGGATCGCGTCGTAGCGTTTGCGATGTTCCGCCGTCGGCGCGGCGCCGACCGAGCCAGATTTGCACACATCGGCATGATAGCCGTTGATCGAGCAGCCCATGTCGACACGAAAGATATCGCCCTTCTGCAAAACGTTATCTTTGATCGCCGGAAAGTTGCCGCCGCGGGTCACCGCCATGTGCATCCAATAAACTTGCCCGCCAGCCTTGGCGATCTCACCTTTGTAAATGCTCGCCAGCTCATTCTCGGTCACGCGCGGACGGCAGGCGCGCAGCATTGAATTGATCGCCTCTTCGTTGACCTCGGCGGCCTCGCGCAGCCGCTGAATTTCATCCGGCGTCTTGATCATGCGCACGTAGCGAAAAAACATCGACGCGGGCAAGAGCGTCGCCTGGGGCAAATTGGCGCGAATCTTTTCGTACTGCGTGATCGGAATCGCGAAGTGATCCATGCCGATGCGCCCGTTGGCCATGCCTTTATCTTGAATCAATTGCGCCAACGCTTTTTCCGGCGTCAGTCCTTTCGAATCGCTCCCGGCCAACTTCACCGTGCGCTGCTCGACGGCGGTGAGCTTATTCATATCGGCGACATGCGGATTGCGTGGCCGGCCGTAGATATATTTTTCTTCGATGCGCACGTCTTCCAGCGACGCGTAACCGACGTCGCCGCCGGGAATCAGCAGCGCCGGCTTGTGCGCCGGATCGCGCGGATAAACGACGTAGACTTGCGAGCCGCCGTAGCGATAACCGTTTTGGCTCCACGACGCATGACCGCTCAAGTAAAAAATATTCTCCGGCGTCGCCGCGACCACGCCGGCGAGATCATGTTTGTCCATCAACGCCAGCAACCGTTCTTTGTTATAAAGCATCAAAATCTCCTAAATAATTTTGAATTTGAAATTTGGAATCTTGAATTCTCCCTCACACTCCGCCTTCCGACCGCCACGGCCGTGGCTCCAACGGCTTCACGGCAACTTCCAACACGGATGGGCCTTGATGCGCTAGCGCGCGAGCTAACGCCGGTTTCAGTTCATCCGGTTTCTCGACGCGCTCGCCGTAAGCGCCGAGCGCCCGCGCCACGCCGGCGTAGTCGCCGCGCAACGAGATGCCGATCTCATGGCCTTTGAAGCGCTCGTGCAAAGTTTCCCGGCTGGCGCCTAAACTTTCGTTGTTGAGAATCACGGTCAACGTGCGGATGTCATTGCGCGCCGCGGTTTCGATCTCCATGCCGGTCATGCCAAACGATCCGTCGCCGGTAAAATTCACCACGGTCTTGTCGGGATTGCCAAGCTTAGCGCCCATCGCCGCCGGCGTCGACCAGCCCATGGCGCTGGTGCCGCCGAAGCCGATGAAGCCCAACGGATTGAGTGCTTCATAATGATGCGAAACGTAGGCCCGGGTCACGCCGGCGTCGTGCAGCAAGATCGTTTTCTTGGCATCGAGCTGATGGGTAATGTCCCAACAGGCGCGATACGGATTGATCGGGACTTCGTCGGATGTGAGCCGCGGATTCCAGGAATCGAGCCACTTGTTTTTGAGATCTTGAATTTCCGCCGCGACATCCGCCGCCATGCCCTTGCGATAAGCCGCGAGCTTTTCTTTTCCCTGTAACAGCATCGCGCGCAGAAAAAGTTGAATGTCGGAAAGAATCACCAGATCGGCGGGATAATTTTTGTGCAGCTCCGCGGCGTCGATGTCGACTTGAACCAGTTTCGCGTGCGCCGGCTTGGGCAGCCAACCTGAAGTCGCGTGCTGGCGAAAACTGCATCCAAGCGCAATCACCAAATCCGCTTCCTCGGCAAACTTGCGCGACTGCCCAGTGCTGTAAACCGCGCGCGGAAAACCACCGAGGCCTAAACACAATGGATGATCCTCCGGCATCGCGCCCTTCGCCGGCAGCGTCGCCATCACCGGCAGCGCGTAGGATTCGGCGAGTTTAACCAGCGCCTCGGTCGCGCCCGACCAGAGCGCGCCGCGGCCGACGTAGATCAGCAGCTTTTTCGACTGCTGCAAAAGTTCGATCAACTTTTCGACATCGTCAGGATCGGGACCGAAACGCACGCGCCGCGTTTTGAAATAGGGCGGCATCTCCGCCTGCGCCATGCTGATGTCCTGCGGCATATCGATGATCACCGGCCCCGGCCGTCCCGAGCGCGCCAGCGTAAACGCGCGGCGAAACACTTCAGGGATGCGCTCCGCAGACGGCACGCTGAAGGTCCACTTGGCCATCGATTGAAACACGTCGAGATAAGGCACTTCTTGCAGCATGCCCTTGGCCAACTACTTGCGCGAGCTGTGGCCGAAGATGACCACGAGAGGAACGCAGTCGGTAAACGCATTGACGATGGCGGTGAAGGCATTGCAGCGCCCCGGCCCTTTGGTCACCATCGCCACGCCGACTTCACCGGTGCTGCGCGCGTAGCCGTCGGCGATGTACACCGTCGCTTGCTCGTGACGCGTGAGGATCAAAGGGATCGTGCCGTTTTCATGCAAGGCATCGAAGATCGGTAAAATATCGTCGCCGGGAAACGTCGAGACGAATTTCACGCCTTCGGTTTGAAGAATATCGACAAGAGCATCCGCGCCACGCATAGTCACTTCTTTCTATTTGGTCGCAAGCTTTTTGAAGAAGCCTTCCTCCTCAAGCTTGCGGACAAATCGGCCATCGATAAAATCGTAGGGGTTCTTGTTCTTCAACGCCGGCTGCCGCTCGGCGAGCACATCCAAGACGAACTTGATGCCCTCGGGCGACGGCGTCAGATACTGATTTAAAAATTTGCCCAGTGTTTCCTGCGCCTGTGCCACCGCCGGATCGTCCTTGGGCACGCGCATGTATTTCGCCACTACCGGCAAAGTCAGATCGGGCCGCGTCTTGTAGAGATAAATCGCTTCCGAAGTCGCGCACAACACGTTGAGAATCACTTCGGCATTGGCGTCGATGAATTTGCGCGTCGCGACCACGGAGATCACCGGAAACGGAAAATCCAAACCGGCAAGATCGAAAACTTCGCGATAACCCGCTTTCGCCGCGGCGAGCGAAGACGGCGGCGTCAACACACCGGCTTGAAATTTTCCCTGCAACAGTCCGGCGAGCACTTCGGGAGAACCGCCGGCCGGCAACACGCCGACATCGCGATTGGCCGCCCAATTGAAATGGCGCAAGAACGCCAACGCAGCGAAATAGCTGTTGCCTCCCACCGCGCCGGCGGCGAGCGTCTTACCTTTGAGATCGCCGATCTGCTTGATCTGCGGACTGGCGTGAATCGCGAAGGTCAGCCGCGTGAAAACCGTGCCGAGCAGCGCGATCTCCGCGCCACTGGCCGCGGCCGCTACCGCCGCCGCGCCGCCGACTTGTGAAACGTCGATGGAGCCGCCGAGCATCGCTTGAATCGGCCGCGACCCGCCGACGTAGATCAACTCGGTTTCGTAGCCGCCATATTTCTCAAACAGTTTTAACTCGTGAGCAATCCAGAACGGCGGGTTCGCGTAAGCAAAAGCGCTAAACGCCAGGCGCAGCTTCTTCGCTTGAGCCGCGTGCAATGGCGTAGAGGCGAACACGCAAACCGCGAGCATTGCCAAAAACAGTCGAGCAAAATTTGGCATCATCGGCATCATCATTGCGGCGAACAGACGAAGACATATTGGCAATTCACTAAGCAGTCAAGTTGATTTCGCTTGCCCTCACCCTTCCCTCTCCCGCAGCCGCCTGAGGCGGATCAGCCTTCGGCTGAAGCGGGCGAGGGTAAGAATTAGGAAAGCTGAAGACCAAGCGTTAAGTTGTTTTTTTGCTGGAGAGTACAGAGGGCGCCCGCGCAGCGACCTCGGCAATGAGCGCGCCCATCTTCGGATGCACCGGTTCAATATCCGGCGTGAGACCGAATTGCCCAAGCACTTGCGTGCATACCGGGCCCACCGAACCGACGACGATTTTCTTACAAGCCTGTCGCAAGCCCTCCTCCGCTTTGTCATAGGCGCCGATCTTGAACAGATGCTCCACCTGAGCGCCGTTGGTGAACAACGCAATGTCGACTGCGCCGTCGAGAATCTTTTCCATCGCCCCACGTAGCGGCGCGAGATCTTCCGGCAACGCCCAGCGATAGATCGGAATCGACACCACCGTTGCGCCGTGAACTTGCAGCGCAGAAATCAATTCCGCATTGGTGACGCCGTATTCTTGAATCGCGATGCGCTTGCCGCGCAGATCCAGCGTTGCCGCCAACGTCGAGATAACTTCGCGCCAAGTATTGGGCTCCGGCACGATCAGCCCTGCTTGGAGTCCCAACTCTTTCAACGCCGCGGCCGGCTTGGGCCCGCGCGCGACAAGCTGCACAATTTTCAATGCCGCGACAATTCTATCTTGAGAAAATTCACTCAATAGAATTTCGTTGAGCGTCTTGGTGCCGACGCCGGTCATGAGAATGACAATGTCGAAGTTGCCCGCTTCGATGGCCGGCAAGAGATCGAGCGCGGCGCGGTTCTCGGTCAAAGGAATTTCGCGCATGGACGGCGCGACGATCGGCTCGCCGCCATAGCGGCGAATCAGCTCCGCCATCTCCTTAGCGCGCCGGCTCTCAAAGGAGACAACTTTCAAGCCTTGCAAGTTATTTCGCGGGTTGGATTCCATGAGATTGAATATCGAACTATGCGGCCACGCCCAATTCTCTGAGCAACAGACTCTTCGCCCGCACCAAGTCGCCGCGCATGAGCAGTTGGCGCACCTCGCCGCTCAAGGCGCGCTGCCAAGCTTCGAACGGCGCTGTAATTGCCCGCGCATGCAATTCATCGCGCACTTGCGCGGCGAGATTCGCCAGCAAGGCGTATTCGTCGGTGAAATAAACTTCCAGCTCTTCGCGGATGGTCCGCGCCAACGCCGGACTCTTACCGCCGGTGGAAACCGCAACCGTGAGATCGCCGCGGCGCAGCACCGAGGGCAAAATGAAATCGCAGTGCGCCGCATCGTCCGCCGCGTTGACCCAGACGCCGAGCTTGCGCCCCTCGGTGAAAACCTGCCGGTTCACGCCGCCATCGTCGGTGGCGACGAAGGCAATCTCGTATTCAGTCAAATCGCCGGACCGATACTGACGCGCGATCCAGTCAACGGACTTCTCTTTGGACCAGCGCAAAATATTGCCGCTCACTTCAGGACTGATCACGACCACATCCGCCCCCGCTTCCAGTAAGCCGGCAACCTTGCGCTCCGCCACCGCGCCGCCGCCGATCACCAAACAGCGCCGACCGGTCATTTCGAGGTAGATCGGAAAGTAGCTCATGTTCGTTGCGCACAATCTAACTCTTGGACGCCAAGATAGACAAGCCGAACGGAAGATAAAATCCGCGCGCTATGGGAAACACGCCAACAAGAGAATCCCACACGGGAGAACTACGAAAAGCACGAAGATCGGATTTGAAGACTCTCTTATTTCGTGTGGTTCGTGTTTTTCGTGGGTGAATTTTTTACGATCTTGTAAAGCAGGTCTTGACGCGGGGCGAGCGGGACAGTGTGGCGCTGCGTCTACGGTCGCAACGACAAATCTTCCCGTCGATCCGACAATTCGTCGCAGGACGGCACGAAGTCGTGGGCGAACCAATCCAATTTATCCGCCAACCGCACCACCTCGCCGACGACGATCAGCGCCGGCGCTTTGAGTGCCGCACTCTTCTCGACGATGTCGACCAACGTGCCGATCGCTTTTTGCTGCTGCACCGTGGTGCCCTGCTGAATCACCGCCGCTGGAGTTTGCGGCGACCGGCCATGAGCGACCAGCGCGGCGACGATCGCCGGCAGATTGTGCAACCCCATGAGAATCACCAGCGTGTCGACTGCGGTGGCGAGCTTGGCCCAATCGACGGAAGACTTGGATTTGATCGCCTCATGTCCAGTGACCACAGCGAAAGACGAAGCGTAATCTCGATGAGTCAGAGAAATGCCGGCGTAGGCCGGAACCGCGACCGCCGAACTCACGCCCGGAACTATTTCGAAAGCTATGCCGGCATCGGCCAACGCTTCCGCTTCTTCGCCGCCCCGGCCAAAGACAAACGGATCGCCGCCCTTCAAGCGCACGACTTCACAGCCGCGCTGGGCGTAGTTGATTAAAACCGAATTGATTTCGCCTTGGGCGATGCAGTGGCGCCCCGCCTGCTTGCCGACGAAGATTCGTTCTGCATCAAGCGAGACTTCTTCAAGCAGCACCGGATTGACCAGTTGATCGTAAACGACGACTTGCGCCGCATGAAGCAATTGCATCCCGCACACGGTCATCAACCCTGGATCGCCCGGTCCAGCGCCGACGAGATAAACTTTGCCAGTAGCCATGTCAGTCAAGTCACTCTCAATCCCGCGGCAAATTCGCCAATGCCTTACTCAGATCGAGAGCCGCGGCAGTTTTGATGTGAACGTTCAGCCGTTGGCGCGAATCATCGTCGCGCGCCACGTTCACCGCCGCGCCGCCGAACAACTGTGACGCCACCACTTGAACATCGCCTTTGATGGCGTCGAACGCTGCTTGCGAATTCTCGCCGCGCCGCCGGTCATTGAGCGAAATCACCGCTTCGTTGGCCGCGAAGCGCAGCTTGCCGCGTAACGCCGGCTCGGCTTCGAGCTTGCGGCAATTTTCCAGCGCGCCGCGTAACACCGCCCGTAGTTTCGCTTGTTTGGAACCGGCCAGCTGCGCCTTCTGTGCGAACACCAAACCGCGCCGATTGCCGCTTTCGTCAATACTGACGTGCGAATCATTGGCGACCAGAACGATTCCTGGCCCGGCCTGCATGTGGCTGTAATCGGCAACGTCGTGATAGACGCCGTCGGTGGCCTGAATCCAACCGTGAAAGATATCGATGAAATCCGTCAGGGCAATCCTATCAGGCTGTTCGACGAATAATTTGACGTTCATTTTTTGCAGTTCCATTTTCACTCCCGGTCTTTGCTGCGATCGATATCTGGTGCCGCGCGAGAAAAGAAAATCTCCCCTAACCCCTCTTTTTCAAAGAGGGGAATCGATCTCGGTTTTTCCCCCTTTGAAAAAGGGAGACCAAGGGGGATTTTCTTCACGTTCACTTCGTACCTAAGTCCATCACGCGCTCGCCTGCGCCGTCGGTGCGATCGTCGCCGCGCCCGGCGCGACGCCGCGCGTCTTGATATGGCAATCATGCGCCGCGTCGATGAACAACTGCGCTTCTTGGAGCAACTGCACGGCGCGGTCAGCGTCGGCGCTTTTGCCCGCGCCGACAAACTCCTTGGCTTTAAATAAATACTCGGCGAATTTTCCGCCGGCGTATTTGTCCCAGAAAAGCTGGGTGTCGTAGAAGCGCTGGGTGAACTCGGCGATAATCTGATCGTCATGTTCCGAAATCGCCGGGTTGTAATCCTTCACTAAACCCTGCGCCGCGCGCACCATGGAAGCGTAAGCCGCCTTGACTGCCGGTTGGGCGTGGCCCGCATCTAATAATAATTGAGCCTCGAACAGCTCGCGTTCGCTGGCGGCCAGCGTGAATTCCGCTTGGCTCACCACTTCGCCGGCGCATTCGCCGACGCCCATGTCGGCGAGGGTAAACTCGCGCGGATCGCCCCAGTCGCTGTAATAACTGCGGTCCACGTCGTGGGCGGGAATCTTGGTCAAATCGTCGAGCAAATCTTTTACGGCTTTTTTACCCACCCGCGCGACGAAGTCTTGAAACCGCTCGTCCTTCAGCCGCTGGCGCACGTAATATTCTGTGATAGACGAAACCGCTTCGGGAATCCGCTTCGACGGCACCGCGCCGATGGCGAGGCCGTACTCGCCGGCGTTATCGTGAAACTTGCCGCCGAGAATCACTTGGAAATGCGGCACGGCGAAGCCTTTGATATTGCGATTGATGCCGTAGAAGCCGATGTCGGCGATGTGATGCTGGCCGCAGGAGTTGAAACAGCCGCTGACTTTGATGCGGAGATTTTTCACCGCTTCGTCCAACTGCAAACTCTTCTCGCCCAAACGCTGGCGCAGCTCCCGCGCCAAACCGCGCGACGACGCAATGCCCAACTTGCAAGTGTCGGTGCCGGGGCAAGAGGTCACGTCAACGATCGTCGCCGCGTCCGCCGCGCCCAAACCGATCGCCTTGATCGCTTGATAAAATTCCGGCAAATCCGCTTCGCTGACCCAGCGAAAAAGTATGTTCTGCTCCACCGTCGTGCGCAGCGTGTCTTTGACGAAGCGGCGCGCGATGTCGGCCAGCGCGCGCATCTGATCAGCGCTGGCATCGCCCAACGGCAGCGTCACCGTCGCCGCGACGTAGCCGGGCTGTCTTTGTTTGTAAACGTTGGTCGCGTACCAAGCAGCGAAACCCTCCGGCCGTTGCTGGCCGTTGAGATTCACGCCGGGCTTGAGTTGCGCCTCGGAGCGATCGTCTACGCAGGCGAGGAAATCGGTCCAGCGCCGATCGGGAGAAAGTTTTTGCCGCTCCTCCACCACCAGTTTTTTGAATTCGTCGATGCCCAAGTGGGCGATCAGAAATTTGATTCGCGCGCGCGCACGATTGCGTTTCTCACCCAAGCGCGCGAACACCCGCGAGATCGCCTGCATGGTCGGCAGTAATTCCGCTTCGGGCAGAAACTCGTCGAACAATTTAGCTTTGTAGGCACCGAACCCAAACCGCCGCCGACGTAAAAAGCAAAGCCGCGCTGTTTTTTGCCGTCGACCACGCGAGTCTTGGCGATGGCGCCCATGTCGTGCATCGTCACCAGGCCGCAGGGATTTTGCTCGCAGCCAGAAAAGGCGATTTTAACTTTGCGGCCAAAATCTTGGGTATCGGGATGGCCCATGAGAAATTTCGCGCAAGCTTTGGCGTAAGCAGTCGTATCAAAAGTTTCTTCGTGGCAGATGCCCGCCAGAGGGCAAGCCGTGACATTGCGCACGACGTTGCCGCAAGCTTCTTGAGTCGTCACGCCAACCGCAGCCAACCGCCGCATCAGGTCGGGTGTGTCGTCGATATGAACGAAGTGAAACTGAAAATCCTGCCGCGTGGTCACGTGCGTCACGCCGTCGGCATACTCTTCGGACAGGTCGGCGAGCGTATACAACTGTTCGGGCGTGACGCCGCCGAAGGGAATCTTGATCCGCATCATCCCCGGCGCGTCCCACATGGTATCCGGCCCTTTGACCAGATCGGCGGAGAGATTTAACTTTTGCACGCGCTTGCCGTCGTGGCGCTGGCCGTTGTCGTAGCGCTGGCCGTAGATGCCGCGGCGCAGACGGGTCTCGGCGAAAACTTTCTCGTCGATCTTACCCTGCTTGCGCAGCTCCATCTGCTGCTCGAAGATATCGATCTCGCGGCCGAGCTCGGCGGGGATTTTCTCCGCGAGTTTGTCTTTCCAAGTTAGCTTGTCCATGGTCTATGACCTCCAGCGCGATTGGCAAACGGCACCATTACAAAAGTAAGTTGATTGAGTTAGTCAGTTATTGTCTCAAAAAAAATCCGCAGCACAAACTAGATATAATACATGTACGATTCCTGCTCCGGCTTACACAGATCGGCGAGGGTCGTGTCTTCCAAGACCGCCTCCATCGCCGCCACACCCTTGCCCCACGCCTGCATCAAGCGCTCCGTCGCCAGCGCGCCGCTGCCGTTTTTTTTCTTCGGTCGGACATCTGGGCTGACGAACGGCCCTTCCAAAACCTCGATCACTTCCTTGACAGAAATCGTCTCCGGCGGCCGCGCCAAGATGTAGCCGCCGCCGGGCCCGCGCGAACCATGCACCAAGCGCGCGCGATTGAGTAGCACCATGATCTGACCGAGGTATTCGGAAGGGATATCTTGATCCTTGGCGATCTCTTTGACTTGAGTGGTGCGGCGGATTTTATAATTGTTCGCCAACTCAACCAAAGCGAGGAATCCGTAATACGCTTTAGAACCGACTTTCATATTGCATGCTCCAAGGAAGGTTCAAACTAAGTAATTCAACTAACTAAGTCAAGAATAGATTTGGCTCGCCCTTTCCGACCTAACGAACCAACGCAACCACCAAAATCCCAGCGGGCGCGGGCGCGCCTCTTTTTAATTTGCTTGGCTCATTCGATTAAAGCTATATTTGGAACAACTAATCCCAGACAAGTCGTTCACAGCAGTTTTGGAGGCCACTCTAATGAAATGTTTAGGCCGATCGGTCTTATCCGTCATATTCGTCTTGATCGTTATCGCTATATCTCAAACCAATCTCCACGCTGCACCGGGCGAGGTGATCATTTCCCACGCCAGCATGAGCACAACCTCGATCCCGCTTTGGGTCACCCAGCGGCGAAACTTTTTCGGCAAATACGGCGTCAATTCGAAAGTCGTCTGGGTGCGCGGCAATCCCGCGCAAATCGCTACGCTGGTTTCCGGCGACACGCAGATCGCCTACGGCGGCGCACCCACCGCCATCGCCGCAACCCTCGGCGGCCGCGACATGAAGATCATCGCCAGCTTGAGCAGCCGCGAGAGCCTCGACATCGTCGCCCGGCCCAACATCAAGAGCGCCAAAGAGTTGGCCGGCAAACGCTTCGGCGTACAAAGCGTCGGCGGCGGCGTGTGGAAAACCGCGCCCGTATGGTTGGAACACCTCGGCATGGACGAGCGGCGCGACAATATTCAGATGCTCGTCATCGGCGACGTCACCGTGCTCGCCCAATCGCTGGAATCCGGCCTCATCGACGCCACGGTGGTGCCGCCGTTTTTAAGCCGCCGCCTCGGCGCTAAAGGCTTCACCGTCCTCGGCCGCTGCGAAGAAACCCGGCTTTCATCGGTCGGCATGACGGTCTTAGTCGAGCGCCCCTATTTGCAGCAAAACGCCGAGACCTTGCAAAACGTCATGATGGCGCTCATCGAAGGCATGCTCTACACCGGCCACCCGAGAAACAAAGCCGTCGTCATGGAAACCCTGACCAAACAATTCCGCATGACCGATCCCGCCATCGCCGAAGGCGCCTACCAAGACGTGTCCACGCTCGTGCGTTTAGAAGAAGCGCGCAAACCCGATGTCTCGTTAGAAGGCATGCGCATCCTGCAACGATTGCTGGCGCCGGGGAATCCGAAAATCGGCAGCTTAAAAATAGAAACCCTGATCGACTCCAGCATCGTCAAGAAAATTGAGGACAGCGGGTTTTTTGAGAGGATGACTGCGGAATACGGAGGGAAGTAGCTTTGAATTTCTCGCCTAGAAGCCAACTCCGCGCGTCCGGCAAGCGGTATCGGAAATCTTGTTCGAGGTCCTTAGTCCCCCGACATTACGTCACGCGCCCGAATCCGAAAACGGCTCGGCGACAACTTGAAAATCATCTTCGTAGACAATGAACCCCGGCCGATCGGTTGTTACCGTTTCCACGACGACACCATGAAGGCGCATGAGTTCAACAACTTCTCTAGCCAGACGAATGTGATCTACCGCTGTGTCTTTGAACCACGCTAGTCCACGATGGTTCTTGTGAGAGTTATTTCTTTTCCGGGAGACGCGGGCTGGCACGGGTAGATTTTTATTGAACCATTTGAAAATCTCTTCGAGTCGCTCGTCCTCATAATCCGGCAATACCCCGCGCTTCTGAATGACCTCGGCACCGCGCAGAAATCCGTAGCGATACCCAGACTCCTCGCTTCGGTTAGGAATTACGAATCGGAGATAACGCATCGTAGTCCTGTTTACGACTCAAGCTCACCGACACACGCTTCGTTAGCTTTGCGGTATTTACAGTAATTCATCGATGTTTATGCAAGATTCGAACGCTAGTCATTGACGCATTTTCATTGTCGTTGTCAATTTTGATCACCTTGACAGCAGCCAAGCATCATATCATAAACGTTAAAATTATTTATGAACTACCAAACCCATATCCACAGTTTCAAAACCGCCGACAATGAGCGGCTCCACGGCGCGCTGTTGACGCCGCCGGATCAGCAATCCGATCTGGCGCTAATCTTAGTCCACGGCGTGGCGATGAATTTTTATTTGCCGCCGCTGTTTAGTTTCGGTCAAGAACTTGCAGCGCGCGGCCATCACAGTTTCGTCATCAACACGCGCGGCCATGATTGGATCGCGCGGGCGGGGAATTTGCAGAAGTTCGGCGGCTCGGCCTATGAGAATCTCGAAGACTGCGTTGCGGATCTCGACGCGGCCATCGACTTTCTCAAAGCGCGCGGCTACCGGCGCTTCATTCTCATCGGCCACAGCCTGGGTGCCATCAAGTCGATTATTTATCAGGGCACGCAACAGCGCGCTGACATCGCGAGCATCGTTGCCTGCTCGGCGCCGAAGCAGTTCTACTCGGAGCGCGTCGAACGCTATCCTGAGTTTCGCGAGTTAATCGCCAACGCCGAGCAGATGGTAGCGGAAGGAAAGAGCGAGGAACTGATGATGGTGCCGGTGGGCGTCAATCCAGGGATCTTCACCGCGCGCACGCACTTGAACAAGTATGCCAAAGACGATCGCAACGACTGCCGGCCCCACGCGAAAAACGTCGGTTGCCCAGTGCTTGCCATCGCCGGCGGCGCCGAGCCGCCGTTCTTTCACGAGTACGCCCAAGAAATCGTCGCCGCCGCCGGCGGCCGCTCGAAGTATCAAAGGGTCGACGGCGCCAACCACTTCTACAACCGCCACACGCCGCAGATGGTCGAAGTCATCGCCCAGTGGCTAAAACAATTTCAGGATTAGAAAATTTAATCACGTAGGGTCGCGATTCATCGCGCCCTCTTCCGCTTTTTTCCTATGTGAACTTTGCGCTCTTTGTGGTTAGATCGATCCGAAAGGAACTTTCACGACAATGAAACGGTATCACCGCATCCGATTCGCCGCGTTTCTCTTCGGAATCCTAAATTCTTTGCCGTCTCTCTCCGTCCTAGCCGCGGCGGCGCCGACCAAAATCGCCGTCGGCTACGCCACCATCAGCAGCGCGTCGACGACGCTTTGGGTTGCTCAGGACGAAAAGTTTTTCACCAAGTACGGCATCGATGCCGATTTAGTTTTCATGCCGGGAGCACCGACGCTGATCGCGGCGATCAATTCCGGCGCGTTGGCAATCGGTTACACCGGCGGCACGGCGATCCTCGGCGCGGTGGCCGGCGGCACGGACTTGAAAATCATCGCCGCCAGCCAGGGGCGCGTGCTGCACGATCTGGTGGTGCGCCACGACATCAAGAAAGCCGAAGACCTACGCGGCAAGCGCGTCGGCGTCACCAGCATCGGCGGTTCCGGCTGGATGGCGGCGATGTTGGCCTTCGAACAGTTGGGGATCAATCCCGACAAAGATAAGTTAATCGTCTCCGCCTTCGGCGATATGCGCATCATCGCCAAGGCGTTCGAAGCCGGCAATCTCGACGGCGCGCTGGTCACCGGCAATCTAATCTCGCAATTCAAACGCGCCGGCTACAACGTCTTGAGCGAACTCGAAAAGGTGCAAATGTTAGGCTCGGCAGTGGTCGTGAAGCAGAGCATGATGACGACGCAAACCGAGCTGCTGCGCAATGTCATCCGCGCCCTAACCGAAGCCCATGCCTTTGTATTAAGCCCGAGCAAACATGGCGCCGTGCTGCGCGTGATCAGCAAACGGCTCAACATCACCGACCCCACGGCCGCCGAAGACGGCCTACAGGATCTGCTCAAACGTATCGACAAGAAACTGTTTCCCTCCCTCGACGGCCTGCGCAACATTCAACGCCTCCTGCAAACGCGCAATTCGAAGATCGGCCAGATCAAACTCCAAGAGGTCATCGACGACTCCTTGGTCAGAGAACTGGAAAAGAGCGGCTTCAACGACCGCGTGCTCGGCGACTACGGCGTAAAATAATTTCCGACTGGAGATGAATTCCCATGCTCGTGCTCAGAACCTTCGTCATCATTGCATTGCTATTCATACACTCGCGTCCACCCGCCATGGCAGCCGCGGCTCTGACCAAGGTAGTCATCGGCTTCGCTGCGATGAACGCGCGCGTGGCGCCCCTGTGGATCACCGAGGAACAAGGCATCTTGGCGAAATATGGGCTTCAATCTCAGCAAGTTTATCTGCGCGGCGCGCCGACTTTGGTAGCCGGCATGGCGTCGGGCGATATTCATTTCGGCCGCAGCGGCGGCAGCGCGACGCTTGCCGCGGTGGGCGCCGGTCATGATTTTAAAGTCATCGCCAGCTTCTCGAGCCGCAACAGCTACGACCTGATGGCACGGCCCAATATCAAACGCGCCGAAGAGCTGCGCGGCAAAAAAATCGCCGTCACCAGCATCGGCGGCAGCTCCTGGATGGGCGTGATGTTGTGGCTCGAACATTTCGGCCTCGATGCCCAGCGCGACAACATTCAGCTGTTAGTCGTCGGCGATCAGTTGGTGCAGATGCAAGCGGTGGAGACCGGCATCGCCGATGCCGCCGGCTTGGACGGCGTGTTCAGCAAGCAGCTGCGCGCCAAGGGCTTCAACATGCTCGGCGAATATTCCGATTTGAAAGCCGCCATCGTCGGCCAAGCGATGGTGGTGCCCCAAGCGTTTCTCAACCGCCATGCCGACATCGCCGAGAACTACTTGAAGTCCGAGGTCGAAGCATTGGCGTTCGCCGTGGCGCCGAAAAACAAACCGGCGGTGTTGAAGCTGCTGATGAAACGGCTCAAGACCGAAGCCGCCGGCGCCGAGGAAGGCTACCAGGATCTTCTGCGCGGCGTCGACCGCAAACCGTTTCCGTCCCTTGAAGGCATGCGCAACATTCAGAGAATTTTAAGACCGCGCAATCCCAAACTCGCCGATATCAAAGTCGAAAACGTCGTCGACGATAGAATCATGCGCAAGCTCGACGAGTCCGGCTTCATCGACCGCGCCTACGCCGCCCAGGGCGCGAGCTTGAAATGAAGACTATTCACCACAGAGCACACAGAGATCACAGAGCAAAAGATTCACAAGTCGGGCGGGTCACGACCCGCCCTCCGAATCCTCCGAACCTTTCGTGTGTTTCGTGTTTTTCGTGGTTAAATCCGAACTTCTTTTCGACGGAGGACAGGCCATGAATTATCGACACCAACATTGCGCCGTGATCTTCCTCATCCTATCTCTCTGCCAATTCCCTAGTGCCTTCGCCGCCGCGCCGTCGAAACTCGTCATCGGCTACGCCGCCATGAGCGCGCGGGTGATGCCGCTGTGGATCGCCGAGGAGCAAGGTATCTTCGCCAAGTACGGCATCGACTCGCAGCAGATTTTCATCCGCGGCGCGCCAACTCTGGTCGCCGGACTGGCGTCGGGCGATATTCAAATTGCCAGCACCGGCGGGAGCGCAACGCTCGCCGCCATCGCCGCCGGCCATGATTTGAAAATGCTCGCGGCCTTTTCCAGTCGTAACACCTACGATCTGGTCACCCGGCCGTCGATCAAGCGAGCCGAAGACCTGCGCGGCAAACACTTTGGCGTCACCAGCATCGGCGGCACCGTGTGGATGGGGATCATGCTCTGGCTCGAGCACTTCGGCCTCGACGACCAGCGCGACAAAATCCAGATCCAAGTCATCGGCGACCAGACCGTGCAAATGCAAGCTTTGCAAAACGGCATCATCGACGCCGCGGTGCTCGACGGCGTCTTCAGCCGGCGCTTAAAGCAACAAGGCTTCAACATCACCGGCGAATTTGCCGATCTTAAGCAGCAATACACCAGCCAGGCCATCGTCGTGCAGGGCAAGTACGTGCAGCAACGGCCCGATATGCTGGAGAATCTCTTGAAGGCCCAAGTCGAAGCCATCGCCTTCTCGCTGGCGCCGAAAAATAAACCGACGGTGATTAAAACATTCATGCGCCGGCTGCGCATCGACGCCGCCACCGCCGAGGAAGGCTACCTCGACCTGCACCGCGCCGTCGACCGCAAGCCCTACGCCTCCGCCGAAGGCATGCGCAACGTGCAGCGGCTCATGGCGCTGCGTAATCCCAAGATCGGCGAGGTCAAAATCGACAACGTGATCGACAACCGCATCGTCAAGCGGTTGGACGACAGCGGATTTATTGATAAAGCCTATGCAGCCCAGGGGACCAAACCGTAACCGCCGGCGGTTAGAACGGAACCCGCGCTGGAATTAGAAAATGTTGGAGGCAAGGTGAAACTCGATCGGTTGTGCGCCAAATTATTCGCCGTTGCGTTAATCATATCGGCTTCGTTTAGTCTTGCGGTGTATTCCTTCGCCGCCGCGCCGGGGAAAATCATCCTCGGATACGCCGCGCCCGGCGCTCGGGCACTGCCCTTTTGGATCGCCCAGGAACTCGGCCTATTCAACAAATACGGCCTCGATGTCGAGCCGGTATTCATTCGCGGCGCGCCGCTGTTAGTCTCGGGCCTGGCCTCGGGCGACATCCATATCGGCAGCACCGGCGGCAGCGCCACCTTGGCGGCGGTCGCCGCCGGCCAGGATTTGAAAATCATCGCCACCTTCGGCAGCCGCAACACTTTCGATCTGATCTCCCAGCCTAACATCAAGCGGCCCGAAGACTTGCGCGGCAAGCGCATCGGCCTCACCAGCATCGGCGGCACCACCTGGATGGCGCTCCTGCTCTGGCTCGAACACTTCGGCCTCGATGTCCAGCGCGATAAAATGCAATTGCAGCCCACCGGCGAGCAGGCGCTGACCGTCCAAGCCCTCGACGCCGGCGTGGTCAACGCGGCGATCCTCGACGGCATCTATTCGAGCCGCGTCAAGCCCAAGGGCTTCACCGTCTTGGGCGAATATTCCGATCTAAAATACCAGTTCATCAGCCAGGCGCTAGTGGTGCAGAAGAGCCTGCTGCAACAGCGCGGCGACATGTTGGAGAATCTGTTGAAAGCGGAGATCGAAGGGCTGGCTTACGTATTGGCGCCGAAGAATAAAGCCGCGGTCATCAAAACTCTCATGCGCCGAATGAAAACCGCCGCCGGCCCCGCCGAGGAAGGCTACCTCGATCTGCTGCGCGGCATGGACCGCAAACCCTTCCCCACCGTCGAGAGCCTGGTCCATGTGCAGCGTTTGATGAAAGCCCAGAACCCCAAGATCGGCGCGGTCAATCTCGAAGAGCTGAACGACGCGCGTTTGGTCAAAAAGCTCGACGACAGCGGCTTCATCGACAAGGCCTACGCGGCACAGGGGATCAGTCTGAAATAATCGAGCAAGGCTCTGGAAGGATTACTTCGGAGAACCCCATGTTACACGGCGCGAGCATAACCATCAGGCGGCATCCGACAAATTTCGTCATCAGCCTTATTATTCTAATTGCACTGCAGCACCCGCTCGCGTCCAACGTTTTCGCGGCCACCAAGCTGATCGTCGGCTACGCCACCCACAACGCCCGCATCGCGCCGGTCTGGGTCGCCCAGGAACAAGGCTTCTTCAACAAGTATGACATCGACACCGAGCAAGTGTACGTGCGCGGTGCTCCGATCCTGGTCGCTGGCATGACCTCGGGCGAGATCCAGATCGGCCGCAGCGGCGGCAGCGCGACCTTATCGGCCATCGCGGCCGGCCATGATTTCAAAATCATCGCCAACTTTTCTTCACGCAACCCCTACGACTTGGTCGCCCGCCCCAACATCAAACGGCCGGAGGACTTGCGCGGCAAAAAAATGGCCGTCACCAGCATCGGCGGCACCACTTGGATGGGCGCGCTACTGTGGCTGGAACAGTTGGGCCTCGATCCACAGCGCGATCAAATTCATTTGCAGGCGATCGGCGATCAAAACACCCAAACCCAATCGGTGGAAAGCGGCATCGTCGACGCCGCCGTGCTCGACGGCGCCTATAGCCGGCGGCTCAAGCAAAAGGGCTTCACGATTCTTGGCGAATACGCCAATCTGACCAAGCCCGTGCTCGGCCAAGCCGTCGCCGTGCCGCGGCAGTATCTGCAACAACGTGGCGACCTGGTGGAAAATTACTTGAAAGGCGAGATCGAAGCCCTGGCGTTTTGTTTCGCGCCGAGAAATAAATCCGCGATGATCAAGCTGCTCATGCGGCGCCTAAAAACCGATGCGGCTGGCGCGGAGGAAGGCTACGCGGATTTGATCCGCGGCATCGACCGGCGACCGTTTCCTTCCGTCGAAGGCATGCGCAATATTCAGCGCTTGATGAAACTCCGCAGCCCAAAGGTCGGCGAACTGCGCGCCGAAGATGTCATCGACGGCCGTATCATGCAAAAACTCGACGACAGCGGCTTCATCGACCGGGTTTACGCGGCACAGGGGTTGAAACCATAATCATTCGTTCAAGGTTCAAAAGTTCTAAGTCGGACACATTGAGAAGTCTTCAGTATTTTAAGGAGAGCCGGGTTGATGCCTATTGAGCATAATCTACGAATCACAGCCAATATTCTCGGAACTGCAATATTTGGATTTATACTCCTGCTTGTTTCAACGATCCTTCATGCCGCAACCGCCCCAACGCGGCTGGTCATCGGTTATGCCTCGACGACGCCGCGCTTAATGCCGCTGTGGATGGCGCGCGATCAAGGCTTCTTCGCCAAGTATGGCATTGAGTCCGAGCCGGTGCTGTTGCGCAGCGGCGCGACGCTGGTGACCGGCATGGCGTCGGGCGACATCCAGATTGGCCGCACCGCCGGCGCTGCGGTCTTGTCCGCCGTGGCTGCCGGCCATGACATCAAGATGTTGGCGACTTTTTCCAGCCGCAATTCCTACGACGTCGTCACCCGGCCGAACATTAAACGAGCCGAAGAGCTGCGCGGCAAAAAGCTCGCCATCAACAGCGTCGGCGGCGGCACCTGGATCGGCGCCATGTTGTGGATCGAACACTTTGGCCTCGACGTGCAGCGCGATCAGATCCTGCTCCAATCCATCGGCGATCAGGGCACGCAATCTCAGGCTTTGGAGTCCGGCACCGTCGACTGCGTCTTCGTCGACAGCGTTTACAGTAAGCTGCTGAAACAGAAAGGCATGAACATCATCGCCGAATCCAACGAGCTGAAACAGCCGTTGGTCAGTCAATCGACGATCATGCCGAATAACTTTCTTCGTCAATATCCCGATGTCGCCGAAAACTATATCAAAGGCGAGATCGAAGGCATCGCGTTTGCCACCGCGCCCAAGAACAAACCGGCGGTCATCAAAATGCTCATGCGCCGGCTGCGGGTCGACGCCGTCACCGCCGAAGAAGGCTATAATGATATGCTGCGCGGCGTCGACAGAAAACCGTTCGCGTCGATGGAAGGCATGCGCAATCTCCATCGATTGTTGAGACCGCGAAATCCCAAGATCAGCGAGGTGAAAGTCGAAGACGTGGTCGACAACCGGATCATGCGCAAACTGGATGAGTCCGGCTTTATCGATAAAGTCTTCGCGCTGCACGGAGCGAGTTTTAAATAACTATTAGCGATCAACGGTCATTTATTAATTTTGGGCTTGCGCTGGTAACCGATAACTGAATACTGACGGCTCACGGAGGTCGATGTCCATGAAGCGTTCAAAACAACTCGCTCTAGTCGTTGTCACTTCTATTTTCTTGCTCACGTCCGGCGTTTATGACGCGCGCGCCGCCGCGGCGCCGGCCAAATATGTCGTCGGCTACGCCACCTTCACGGCGCGCATCGTGCCGCTCTGGCTCGCCCAGGAACAAGGCTTCTTCACCAAGTACGGTATCGAGGTCGAACCGGTGTTTATCCGCGGCGCGCCGACATTGGTGGCCGGATTAGCCGCCGGCAGCATGCACATCGGCCGCACCGGCGGCAGCGCCATGTTGGCCGCGGTGGCCGCCGGCCACGATTTCAAAGTCGTCGCCGCTTTCAACACACGCAACACCTACGATCTAGTCGTCCGTCCCAACATCAAGCGCGCCGAAGATTTGCGCGGCAAGACCTTTGGCATCACCAGTATCGGCGGCACCAGCTGGATGGGCGTCATCCTCTGGTTGGAGCATCTGGGTTTGGATGAAAAGCGCGACAACATTCGTCTCCAAGTGATCGGCGACCAGAGCGTCCAGGTGCAGTGCATGGAAAGCGGTCTGTGCGACGCCATCGCTGTCGACGGCGTCTACACCAAGCAAGCCAAAGCCCGCGGCATGAATGTGCTGGGCGAATACACCCAACTCAAATCTCTATTGATCGGTCAATCCATGGTGGTGCCGAGTGCGATGCTGCAACAGCGCCCGGACGCCGCCGAAGCGTATTTGAAGGGTGAGATTGAAGCTCTGGTCTTTTCCTTGGCGCCGAGAAACAAACCGGTGGTGCTCAAGACTTTGTCGAAGTGGCTCAAGGTCGACGCCGCCGGCGCCGAGGACGCCTACCTGGATCTCATCCACGGCGTCGATCGAAAACCCTTCGCCGTCCTCGAAGGATTACGCAACGCCCAACGCCTGTTGAGAACGCGAAACCCAAAAGTCGGCGAAGTCAAAGCCGAAGACGTTATCGACAACCGCTTGATGAAAAAACTCGACGACAGCGGTTTCATCGACAAGCTCTACGCAAGCTACGGCGTCAGCCTGAAATAGGTTGCCGGGGCGCAGCATCCGCCAGAGGACGGATCAGCCTTGGCTGATGCTGCGCCCGGTCTCAATTCGGCAGCGACAACAAGGTCGAATTCTAATTCACCACGAAGGCGCGAAGAACACCAAGCTCGTGAGCACGAACACTCACAACCGATTCCCCGAGTAGCCACGTCGCGTGGCGTAGCGAGGGGTCCCTCGATACGCGCTGCGCGCGACTCGGGAAAACGGATTTCGGAAGTTAAATTCAAAACTACTTAGCGAAAAAAATCTGCCGAAACTCCGCGCTGAGTTTCTTATACTCCTCCGCCGTCGGGCTATCCATGAAGATGCTATTGGCGCTCACTTTGTCGGCGTCCTTGATCGCTGGGTAGACACCGGGATAGAGCACGAACTCGCCGTGCTCGGCGGCGATCTTTTGACCTTCCTGGGAGCAGAGATATTCGATGTATAACTTGCCCGCGTTGGCATTGGCCGCCTTGGCGCCCAGACCGAGATCGTTAGTGTCCGTGAGTATTTTATCCATTAAGACAAAGGCGAACGGCGCCTTGGCAAATTGCTGGACATATTGAATGTAAGTAAAGCCCAGCGTCACCTCGCCGCGCAAAATATCGTTGGGTACCGGCGCGAAGGACTCTCGTAGCAGCGGCTCTTGTTTGGCCAGCGCCTTGACGTAGTCGAGCCAACCGTCGCCTTTGATTTTTTTCAAACTATAAAGAAACTGTGCCGTGGTGGTGTGGCGCGTCGGATCGGGAATCGCGATCTTGCCTTTCCACTTCGCTTGCAGCAAATCGTCGAGACTCTTGGGCGCGTCGGTGCTTTTGATCATATCGGTGTTGTACAGAACGCCGATGGGCGTGTGCCGCCACGAGGTGAGGATACCGTCTTTGTCTTTGAACTTGGCGGGGAACTTTTCCGCCGACGGCGGCGTGTATTTGGCCAACGCGCCGGCCTGCTTGACCAGATCCTGGGCGCTCTGCGCCGCGAAGATCACGTCGAAGCCCGGCTTGCCGGTTTGCCACTCGGCGACGGCGCGCTCCATCACTTGGGTCGCCGAAGCACGCCAGTAGTCGACTTTGATACCGTACTTTTTTTCAAAGCCGCGGTGAATCGGGTCCATGACTTGGGGCAGAATGGTGCCGTAGGCAATCACCTTGCCCTCTTTCTTAGCGGCATCAATGTTGAGCGGCTGCGCCTGGGCACTGGAACTGAACAACCAAGATAGCGCCAGCGCGACTAATAAATTATTTTTCATTGGCCCATCCCTTCGTGATTCAAATCGCATACCTGCGGCGGCGGCGCTGCCAGAAACTGCCTACCACGACAGCTATCTAGTGGATCCCATCGAGTCTCAGCTCAAACAGAGATATGCCACCAACCCATCCGGCGCGCAACGAATGAAAACACAGGGGCGCGAAAATTCGGTTGCCGAAGCGGACGGATCGCAGCTATAGTCCGCTCAAGTTCGACGCTATCAAAATCCCACGGAGGTCAGATGCCCTTTCTCAACATCAACGACGCCGAAGTCTACTACGAAGTGCACGGCGAAGGCGCGCCGTTTCTTTTCTGCAGCGTCACCGGTCTCGACCATCAAGCCTGGAAGTTTCATCAGGTGGCGGAGTTTTCCCGCGATCACAAAGTCATCCTGTTCGACTACCGCGGCACCGGCAAATCGACCAAGGCGATACAGAAATATTCGATCAAGATGTTCACCGACGACGCCGCGGCGATTCTAAATCATTTGAATGTCGAGCAAGCCGTCGTCTGCGGCCACTCCATGGGCGGTGTGGTCGCGCAACTGTTCGCCCTCGACTATCCGAGCAAAGTGAAAAAGTTGATTCTCGCCTCCAGCGGCGCGGCGCATCCTGGAGCGCACGGCATCCCATTGGCGATGTGCCGCGACATGGTCAAGCAAGGCTTCGAAGGTTATATCCGCGCGCACACCATCGAAACCGGCTGGACCAAAGAGTTCGTCGCCAAGAATCCCGCGCTGATCGAAAAGTTTTTACAAGTGAGAATGTCCGGCATCGCCGGGATCGACAACTATCTATATTTCGTTTTAGCGCGCCAAGAACACGATCACACGGCGCGCTTGAAAGAAATCAAAGTACCGACGCTGGTCTTGGTCGGCGACGACGAAAACCACGGCGCCACCGACACCACCCACTGGGCCGCGGCGCACCAACTGGCAAAGGCGATTGCCAACGCTAAGCTGGTCGTCCTCGCCGGCGAAGGTCATCACTACTTGGCGACGAATCCGGCAGCGGCGCACAACGCAATACGAGAATTTATTAAATAGGAGACGCGATATGGTGAAACACCCAGCAAACGATTTAAGCCGCCGCGACTTTCTCAAGATCGCCGGCAAGAGCGCAATCATATCGTCCGGCTTGTTAGCCAGTTGCGCGACCACGGCAACACCGACTCGAACTACGGCGAGCGCCATCGACGTTCATCATCACTATATTCCGATGGAGCTGATCGATGAGGTCAAAAAGAACGGCAAAGCGCTCGGCGTCGAATATTTTCCGCCCAAGGACGCTAAAGACAATCCCCTACGCATTCAATTTCCCAAAGGCAATCGGCTCAATCCCGATCCGCGCATGGCCGAAGTGCCCAATCGTCTCGAAGCGATGACCAAGGGCAATATCGGCATCGCCACGGTGGAAGCCCACACCGCCTGCGTCGGCTACGAACTCGACGGCGAGCGCGGCGAAACCTGGTCGAAACTCTACAACGAAGCGATCATGAACTTGGTCAAGCGCCACCCCAACCGCTTCGCCGGCATCGCCACCGTGCCGTTGCAAGATCCCACCCGCGCCGCCAAAGTGTTGGAACACGCCGTCGTCAGTTTAAAAATGTCCGGCGTCACCATCGCGTCGAATGTCGTCGGCAAATATTTCAACGACAAGAGCTTCGATCCATTCTGGAAAAAAGCCGAAGATCTCGACGTGATGATGATCATGCATCCGGAATGGGTCGCCGGCGCCGACAAGATGGATCCTTTCAGCCTACGCAGCATTTGCGGCAATCCGGCGGACACCACGCTCTCGGTCACCTACATGATTTACACCGGCATCTTCGACCGCTTCCCCAGTCTGAAACTCTGCCTGCTGCACGGCGGCGGATATTTCCCCTACCACCTGGGCCGCTTGGACCAGGACAAAACCGGCGGCTCTGGAGCATCCGCGATCCCGTCAAAATATCCGCCGAGTAAATATCTGAAGAACCTCTACTTCGATAATTTGGTCTACCGCGTTGAAACTCTCGAATATTTGAAACGCATGGTCGGCGCCGATCACATCATGGTCGGCACCGATTATCCCTTCGACTTGGGCGACTGGATGGCGGCGGACAAACTTCAGACGATGGAATGCACCAGCGCGGAACGGGAAGCGATGCTGCACGGTAATGCCCGGAGGCTGTTGAGGATGACCGCCGCGTAAGATAGTCAGATGTCCGCTTTACAACGTTGCAACTACTGCCAGATGGCACTACACTAGCTGCCAGTAGAAATTTTAGGAGCAATCAAATGCAATCAATGGAATCACTCGTAGACGCACTTGGTGGCCGCAAAGTTTTGAAGCGGCGAATCGCGAACTTGGCCGACTTGAGAGAAACGGTTAAGGGAGGCCTCCCGTATGCATCCTTCGAGGCATTGTCGGCACGACTCGGCTTGGGACGGGAAGAAGCAGCAAACGCCCTACATTTACCTCATCGAACCAATGCAAGAAGGAAAAAGCAGCGGAGATTGCTTGCCGACGAGTCCGATCGCGTGCTGAGAATGGCGCGCGTTGGCGCCCAGGCCGCGGAAACTTTAGGTAGCGAAGCCAAAGCCGCCGAGTGGTTGCGCCGCCCGAATCGCGCCTTGGGCAATGTACCGCCGCTAGAACTGCTCGACACCGACATCGGCATTCGGCAGATCGAAGAAGTTCTAGGTCGCATCGAGCACGGCATCGTAAGCTAGTGCGAGTCTGGCGCATTGCGTTGAGAAAATTTCGCCGCTTCGACGGCGAAGGCGCACGGCAATATGGCGGCCGATGGAATCACTCGGGCGGGTCAGCCGTCTACACCTCTGAGTCATTGTCGCTCGCCGCATTGGAACTATTTGTTCACTTCGACACCGATCTTGCCCCCGAAGATTTGGTCGCCATACCCGCTGAAATTCCAGACAACGTGAAGATCGAACATCTCGAGACTGCGATGTTGCCGAGAAACTGGCGGGACTTCCCCGCTCCCGAAGCGCTCAAGGATATTGGCTCATCCTGGTTAGTCAGGAACACCACTGCGATCATGTCCGTCCCGTCCGCGCTAATCCCAACGGAGTGCAATTATCTGCTGAACCCAAAACAGAAAGACTTTAGACGCATTCGAATCGGTACACCGATCCCGTTTCGTTTCGACCCGAGGATGTGGAAATAATCACTGCGTCCATATGAATCGAATCATTTCCCCCTATGGCTCCTGGAAGTCGCCGATCAGCGCCGACATCGTCGCCGGCGGCGAAATCGGTCTGGAGCAAATCCGCATCAATCTCAACAGGGGCGACGACATCTATTGGATCGAACGCCGCTCTCAAGAAGGCGGCAGAAAAGTCATCGTCCGCCGTTCTGCAGACGGCAACATAACGGATGTGACGCCAACCGGATTCAACGCCCGTAACCGCGTGCACGAGTACGGCGGCGCCGACTATGCAATTTCGAATGACGCCATCGTCTTCTCAAACTTCGCCGATCAGCGGCTGTATCGGCAAACCCTGGCTGGAGAACCGCAGCCGTTAACGAAGCAAGGCAACTATCGTTACGCCGACGGCCAGATCGACCGGCCCAGAAATTTATTTTACTGCGTGCGCGAAGATCATTCCGCTCCGGGCGAAGCCGTCAACGCGATCGCACGCGTCGACCTTAACGGCGACAACTCTGGCGAGATCGTCGTTTCGGGAAATCATTTCTATTCTTCGCCGCGTCTGAACCCCGACGGCTCACAACTCGCTTGGCTGACTTGGAATCATCCTAATATGCCGTGGGACGGCACCGAGCTTTGGCTCGGCAAACTAGGCGACAACGGCGCAGTGATTGAGCAAATAAAGATCGCCGGCGGCGTTGATGAATCGATCTACCAGCCCGCATGGTCGCCTGACGGCGTGCTCCACTTCGCTTCCGATCGTACCGGCTGGTGGAATCTCTATCGGTGGCGTGAAAATCAAATTGAAGCGCTGTGCCCGATGGCCGCCGAGTTCGGCCAACCGCAATGGACATTCGGCGGCTCGCTTTACGGCTTCGCATCCGACAAACAAATTATTTGTAGCTACACGAAGAACGGCAACGATTATCTCGCCACGCTCGACATAGAAACGAAAAACTTGCGCGACATCGAACTTCCCTATTCAGCCATTTCACAAGTCCGCGTCACTGGAAACCGCGTCGTCTTCATCGGCGCGTCCGCAACCGAGACAAGCGCGGTTGTCGCCTTGGATCTTTCGACGAAACGATTCGAAGTGTTGCGCAGGTCGCGCGACACCGCCGTCGAAGACGGTTATCTCTCCGAAGCGCGGGCGATCGAATTCCCAACCGAACAAGGTTTAACCGCGCACGGATATTTTTATCCGCCGCGGAATCGCGACTACGCCGCGCCGGCAAACGAAAAGCCGCCGCTATTGGTGCTGAGCCACGGTGGACCGACCTCGTCGAGTTCCGGCTCATTGAAATACTCGATTCAATATTGGACCAGCAGAGGCGTCGCAGTGCTGGATGTCAACTACGGCGGCAGCTCCGGCTACGGCCGCGCCTATCGCGAAAGATTGAACGGCCAGTGGGGTATCGTCGACGTCGACGACTGCGCCAACGGCGCGCGCTATCTCGCGGAGCGAGGCGAAGTCGACGCTAATCGCTTGGCGATACGCGGCGGTAGCGCCGGCGGCTACACGACGCTGTGCGCGCTGACATTTCGCGATATATTCAAAGCCGGCGCCAGCCACTACGGCATCAGCGATCTCGAAGCGCTCGCCAAAGACACCCACAAGTTCGAGTCGCGCTATCTCGACCGTCTGATCGGTCCGTATCCCGAACGCCGCGATCTCTACGTCGAACGTTCGCCGATCCATTTCACCGACCAATTAAATTGCCCGATGATCATCTTCCAAGGCCTAGAAGACAAAGTTGTCCCACCCAATCAAGCTGAGAAAATGGTCGAGGCCGTGCGGACGAAAAAACTTCAGGTAGCCTATCTGACTTTTGAAGGCGAGCAACACGGCTTTCGCAAAGCCGAAAACATCAAGCGCGTGCTCGAAGCGGAGCTGTATTTCTACTCGAAGGTGTTCGGATTCGAGCTGGCCGTGCCGGTGGAGCCGGTTGAGATCGAGAATCTGTAAGGCACGCACGAGTGAAGGCTTGTCAAATTGCCCGTCAACGCGCAACTAAATTTCCTTATCCATTGACTGTTCAGATTTAGATAGTTTATAACTACCTCCTGACACTGGAAGTGTCCCCCGATGATCAACCCATCACAGACTTTCGACGATTGGTACGTAAAAAGCTCTTATCAGGATTTTGTTAAGCAAGAAGGAGTCCCTCTATACGAAGGCAGCGCGATCGAGGATCTCGCCGCGCTGCCCCTGAGCGATTGGGAGAGAAGAGGGGGAAAGGCCGCGTATACCCGCCTGGGCGACCAGGAAATCTACAACCTTCAAATCGTGGAGATCCCGGCCAAAGGCGAATTGAAACCCGAGCGCCACATGTACGACTCGGTCATGTACGTCATGCAAGGGAGAGGAGCCACGGCGGTTTGGCAGCCGGGTGAGCCCAAACACACCATCGAATGGGAAGAGGGAGCGCTGCTAGCGATCCCTCTGAACGCGTGGCATCAGGAATTCAATAGCTCGGGCACTGAACCCTGCAGAATACTTTTCGGCACCAACATGGCTCAGGTTATTAACCTGTACCACAATCTGGAATTTGTCTTTAACAACGACTTTTGTTTCCGCGATCGGTACTCGTTTGCGATGCAGGATTACTTTTCAGGGAACGGCAAACACTGGAATTTACGACTCCACGAAACCAATTTCATTGCAGACATCCGCAAGTTGAATCTCGACCCTTATCCTGAACGGGGCAACCGAACATCGATCATGCGCCTTGCGATGTCCAACACCTCCATCGGCATGCACGTAATGAGCGCTTCCGAAGGAACCTACGTCACCGCGCACCGGCATGATGCGCGCGCGCACGTGATTGTCATCGAGGGCCAAGGCTATGAGCTGCTCTTCATGCCCGGGGAAGAAAAGAACCGCCGCAAGGTGCGGACTCGTCCTTACGGGGTGGTGGCCCCTCGGACCAACGAGTTCCATCAACACCACAACACCGGGAAGGGTGACTATAAAATGTTGGCCTTTCGGGGTAGCGGTTTGCGTTACGGGAGTGGCAGAAGCTACAACCCGGCGCTCACCGCGCAGGATAAAGATCCGTACTCCAAGTACGGCTTCAAGATCTCCTATGAGCGGGAAGATCCCGCGATCCGAGAGGACTATTACAAAGAGCTGGAAAAAAATAACATCCCGCACCGACTCAACCCGGTCGAGCAAAGCGGCGGCTGAGAACAATGAAACGAAGATGACCTGCCTATGGAATCCGAGCATACCGTAAAGAGCCTCCACAGTTTTCTCGACGATGTCCGTGCTTTGGACCCGGGATACTTGCTGAACGTGGAAGAAGAGCTGGATCCCCGGTTCGAAATTTCCGCCTTACTGGTAAAGTTGGACCACGCGCGCAAATTCCCCATTGTGATGTTTCGCCGGGCGAAAGATGTTCAGGGAAATCCGTCCCGCTTTCCGCTCCTTTCCAATCTCTTTGCCAGTCGCCGGCTCTGCGCGCTGGCGCTGGACTCCACCGTCGAGAGAGTGGGCCTAGACTTCGACTTGAAAAGCCAGAACACAAGACCGCCACTGGTGATCGCCAAAGAGCAAGCGCCGGTCAAGCAGTGCATTCTCGTCGGCGATCAGGCCAACCTTTATGACTTTCCTGTCCCGCTGCCCTATCACATGGAGGGAGGCCGCACGATCCTGGGTTCTATCATCACGACGGTGGATAAGGACACCCGGAAAATTTACAACTGCGCGTACCAGACCCTGAGGGTTTTGGGACCGAGACGAGCGACGATGGGTTTAGGAGAGGGTAGTCATAATTGGGAACGTTTCCGCGAACGGCGAATCCACGGCGAGCCTACACCCTTTGCAGCTTGGATCGGCCACCATCCCGCCGCGTGTCTAGGCTCCCTAACACGCGCCTCCATCGATGTCGACGAGTATTCGGTCATCGGCGGCATCCTCGATCAACCGCTTCGGCTGGTTGCATCGGAAACCTGGGGCGAGGATTTTCTTGTGCCGGCCGACGCGGAAATTGTCATCGAGGGAGTGATCCTGCCAAACGAGAAAGGCCGCCACGGGCTCCGCGCCGATTTCGCGCGCTATTATTCGCCGGAAACGCTTCGGCCCATTGTGGAGATCCACGCGATCACCCACCGCCGCGGCGCCATATATCACGACATCCACCTGGGCGGACGGGACCAAGACCACTTGGGAGGAATTCCCCTCGAAGGGGCGGTGTATCGTGCCGTCAAACAGGCCGTGCCCACGGTAAGAAACGTTCATCTTCCCTCATCGGGCTGCAGCCGCTTTCACGCCTACGTGCAAATCATGAAAACCGCTCCGGGCCAAGGAAGAGAGGCGATCGTCGCCGCCCTTGCCGTTGATCGGCGCTTAAAACATATCGTGGTGGTAGACGAAGACATCGATGTTTTCGATGACGCGGATGTGCTTTGGGCGGTAGCGACGCGCAGCCGCTGGGATCGAGATCTGGTGGTTATTCCCAATATGGTTTCAACCACTCGCGACCCGACGGCCTACGCGGTTGGCCCTGAAGATCTTAGTTACCAGGCCTATACTGTCGCCAAGGGCGGCATCGACGCAACCAAACCGGCGGCGCCGGAGCCCTTCGAAATCAAGATTCAGGTGCCAGAGGAAACCATGCGCAAGGTTGATTTGGAGAAATGCGTCGGCAGCGCTAATTTGGCACGAATCCCATCTGACGCTTAATGGGAGAAAGTCGCATTATGGCCAGCTCAATCAGAATTACATGTCCCGGTTGTAATCAGGAGTTCTTGGTTTCTCCCCAGTTCGAAAAGCTAAGGATCGCAGCCAAGTGTCCGTTTTGCGAAAACGAATTCGCTATCGCAGATGGCAAGAACGTCGTCCGGCCAACTCCTATCTTACTAGTCAAATAATTCGACAAAGAAAGATACCATGCTACGAAGAACGCGCCCTCGCTGGTGGTACTTCGTACCGGTTTGCGCGGTTTTCCTGCTCTCCTCGTTTTGGCTCAGCGTTCAGGGGGCGGAAATGGCCAGTCGGCTTCCCGAGCGAATAAACAATCTCGCCGCACCGGAGCGAGAAAACTTGTTGGTGGAGGGGGCAAAAAAAGAAGGCGCGGTCATGTGGTACGCGAACTGGGCGGGCGACGAGGTCGAGAAGATCTCGCAGGGATTCAAGAAAAAATATCCACTCATCAACGTTCTCGTCTTTCGCGGTGTCAGCGGTAAAGTTGAAGACAAAATTACCACCGAGTACCGGGCGGGGAAGCACCTTGCCGATGTAGTTCTCGCCGGCACGTCGAAGATGGCGCTTTTTCGCGAAGGTGGAATCATCGGTCGCTATCTGTCGCCCCAAGTGCGCGCTCTGCAGCCCAAACTTTACGATAGAGACGGTTGGTGGGTGAGCTTGGCCATGAGTCCGACGGTGATCGGGGCGAACACCAATCTCGTTGCTCCTCAGGAAACTCCCAAAGAGTGGCGCGACCTGCTCGACCCTAAGTGGAAAGGGAAAATAGGACTCGATACGGAGCCTGACATCATGATTTTGGGGATGGTTCAGGCTTGGGGCGATGAAAAGACTCTGGAATTTATCCGCGCGCTGGCGCGAAACCAACCGCAGATCCGCAGCGGCCACACGCTCCTCGCCCAGCTGGTGGCTGCCGGCGAGCTTCCAGTTGGAGCGGAGTTGTACGGCTACCGGGTGGCCGAGCTGATTGCAAAAAAGGCGCCCTTGCGGATGTCATATCCTAACCCGGCCATTTTTAGTCTGTCACCGATCATGACGGCCGCGTTGCCGCCTCACCCGCATGCCGCGGCGCTCTTTTATGATTTCCTCCTCTCGGAAGAGGGCCAGACTATAATTGGAACGGACATCGGCAGAACCCCGGTGCGCAAGGGTATTCCCGCGCGCAATCCCGAATTCGTCAAAGTGCAGGAATCCGACGCGTTCCTCCCTTTGGACCCGTTGATGGCCGGCAAAAAGAGCAACGAAGCGAAACGCTGGATCAAAGAAATCCTTCTTGTTCGCAAGTGATTTTGTAACCGTGGCCGATTCGATCTGACGGCCGCAATGACCGCCTGACCGGATTCCATCAGCGCGCACACGCGCGATGATTCGCCTCAAGCCATAATGCAAGCGGAGACAAGCCGACTGGACTGGAGGTCGCTCATTCTTCTCGGGACCGCCGGGATCGTGGTCTATCTCACCTTGATCCCCGTCATCATGGTCATTTACGGAAGTTTCCAGGACGGCCCGCCCGGAACCAAGACCCATTTCACCCTGCAGAATTATGCCCAGGCCTTTGCCAATTCAAATCTCGGCCGGGCCACCTGGAACTCTCTGATCTTTGCGCTCGGCGGCGGCAGCCTGGCGTTTTTCATCGGCTGCTTGCTCGCGTGGCTGACGGAGCGAACCAACATCCCTTTCCGCGGGTTGATCTATGGCGCCGTTTTCACGGAGATCATGATCCCCGGCATTATCGAGAGCATTTCACTCGTGCTGCTTTTCAGCCCCAAGATCGGCCTCGTGAACCTCGCTCTCATGAACCTGTTCGCGCTACCAGATCCGCCGTTCAACGTATACAGCATGGGAGGAATGATCTGGGCGTTCGGCACGGGAAGCTTTACTACGGCATTTCTCCTCATCGCGGCGGCTTTCCGTTCCATGGACCCATCGCTGGAAGAAGCGGCAATCATGTCCGGTAGCGGCATCCTCCAAACGCTTCATCAGGTCACCTTGCGACTGATTTCTCCCGCCCTCCTGGCGACTTGGTTGTTGCTGTTTATTCGTGCGGTAGAGACCTTCGAAGAGGCGGTGATCCTGGGGCTTCCCGCGGGAATCACCCTGCTCGCGACCGAAGTATACTTGAGCGTCCGCGAGGTGCCGACCAATTACAACCTCGGTGCCACGTTCGCGATGATTTATCTAGTCATCGCCGGAGCGGGACTGTTGCTCTACTTTCGCGCGACGCGCCACGCCGAGAAATACGCGGTCATTACCGGCAAAGGCTTCCGCCCTTACGTCATGAATCTCGGCCGAGCGCGCTATCTGTGCGGTTCTCTCGCTCTGTCTATCTTGAGCTTGGTTCTCGGCCTCCCTGTCCTGGTGATTCTCTATGCGTCTTTTCTTCCTTGGTACGGGTCCCCGTCCGCGAGCATGTTTCGGCTATTCTCCCTGGACAACTACCGTTGGCTGATCACCTACAACGCGATTCTAAACGCGCTGGGCAATAATTTGATCGTCGGTCTCGGCAGCGCCAGCATCTGCGTATTTCTCACCTCGATCGTCGCTTGGATCGTCATCCGCACGAACATCCCCGGACGCAAGCTCCTCGATGCGCTCGCCTTCTCACCCATCGCCTTTCCGGGCATGGTCTTCGGCCTTTCACTCCTTTGGCTGTATCTGACCGTTCCGATCCCAGTCTATGGCACGCTATGGATTCTGGTGATTGCCTACGTGAGCAAGTATATGCCGATCTGCATGCGCGCCTGCAGCACCGCTCTCACGCAGGTGCATAAAGAGCTCGAAGACGCTTCGCTGATGAGCGGCGCCTCCTGGTGGTATACTTTTTCCCGCGTACTCGTGCCGTTGATCCTTCCGGGAATGTTTGTCGGCTGGGTCTACGTGCTGACCATGAGTTTTAAAGTCCTGTCTCTGCCCGTCCTTCTCGGGCACGCGGGCACGGAGGTCATCCCGGTTCTTATCTTCGACCTTTACGAAGGCGGGCAGTACACCCAGCTCAACGCGCTTGGCGTCGCCGTAGTGGCTCTGGTTACCGCTCTGACTTTGCTAGCACGGCGCGTAAGCCAGCGGTTCAGCGTGGCGGAGATCCGATAGAGATGATGATCCGCGCTCACAATTTGAAGAAAGCGTTTGCCACCCAGGAGGAAAAAGTTTCCGCTTTAAATGGGATCGGCTTTGACGTCGAGTCCGGCAGCTTCTTTACTCTCTTGGGGCCTTCGGGATGCGGCAAGACCACCACCCTTCGCTGTATCGCGGGACTGGAGAGGCCCGATGAAGGAGAGATCGCGATCGGCGACAGGACCGTCTTCTCCTCTTCGCAGCGCATTTTTATTCCCGGAAATAAGCGCGATATCGGAATGGTTTTCCAGTCCTATGCGATCTGGCCGCACATGACCGTATACGGGAACGTTGCCTATCCTTTGCGGGCCAGGGGGCGGCCGCGAGCCGAGATTGAAGAAAAAGTTCATGCCGCGCTCAAGCTGGTGGGATTAGAGGATTTCCACGACCGGCTGGCGCCGCGGCTTTCCGGTGGGCAGCAGCAACGCGTCGCGCTCGCGCGCGCGTTGGTTGCGGAGCCGAGCGTCCTTCTCTTGGATGAGCCACTCAGCAACCTCGACGCCAAGCTGCGTAACCAGATGCGCTGGGAACTCAAGGACCTGCAGCGGCGGCTCGGAACCACGACGATTTACGTGACCCACGATCAAGTCGAAGCGCTGGCGATTTCGGATCGCATCGCGCTGATGAATAAAGGTCAAATCGCGCAGATCGGGACTCCGCGGGAGATCTATGCCAACCCGGTGAACGAGTTTGCCGCTGACTTTATCGGCGCCGCGAATATCATCAGTGGGGAGCTGAGCGAGGAGATAGACCATCGTAGCTTTGCGCGCATCACGACATCCTTTGGGGTGCTGATGGCGACGCAAAAGGGAGAGCTGAATAAGGCGTCGAAGGATGTGCTGATCGCTTTCAGACCCGAGGATGTGTCACTAGTGAGCCAAGCGACTTGCGCCGAGGGTCAGCATAATGTTTTCCAAGGAATTGTCCAGGGATCGACCTACCTTGGGGACTCAAGCGAATTTAGGATAACGGTTGGAGAACAGAGAATCCAGGCCAAAACAGATAGTACCACCCATTTCCCCGTCGGCGCCGTCGTCTATCTCAGTATCGCGCCGGCAGCGTGTCTAGTTATTCGCCGCGGCGATTGAGAATAACCCTGCGGAGCGTGATCATTATCGCCTCAACACCTGCGTCATATTTGCATTCGTCTTTAGGCACTCAATCCTGGTTTGGATTTGTCGGAGCCTTGTGGGCGATACGCCACACTGCTCGTCAACCGCCCCAAAACAAAGATTTCCAGCCCTGCGCGTGTCCGCGCCGTTCTTAATCTACAAGGAGAAAAACTTACTTGACATCAATAATAATTAAATCTAAACAATAGGCTCCGCGACGATTTTAACCGAGAAGAACAAACCCTGAATATGTCGATCCTCTTCCTTCTCCAACTTTTGGGTACATGTCTCGCCTTGATATTAACGTTTGGGCAGGGGTTTAGCGCCGAGCCGCAAAAACTCGATCGCCTGAAGATCGGCTATGCTTCGATCAGCGGCAACCGGATCTCGCTATGGGCGACGCAAGATGCCGGTTTTTTTTCCCGTCATGGCATTCAAAGCGAGCTTATTTTTTTTCCTACGTCTGCACAGGGAATGCCGGCTCTTCTGGCTGGGGAGGTGCCGATATACTTAGGATCGGCGGACACCGCAGCCCTAGCGGCGGCGCGGGGCTTTGAACTGGTCATATTTGCGAGCAATGAACCGACTCAATATAAGCTTATCGTCCAGCCCCATATTAGGAGCGTGAATGAATTGAGGGGACAAAGAATCGGCGTCGATCGTATCGGCAGCTCGAGCTATTACGCGACCAAAAGGATGCTAGAGAAGCTTGGGCTAAAAGCGCAAGACATGAAATTCTTGCCGGTCCCCGGCGGTGGGAATCAAAGAGCAGCGGCTTTCAGCTCGGGCAATCTCGAAGCGGTTGTCTCCACTGTTGAACGGTTCGAGCGCGCGAAGATTCCGTATCATGTTTTGGCAGATGCTGTCAGCATGGGTATTCGGGTGTTCGGCAATTCGTTTATCACGCCGCGTGTCTTTCGCGATCAGAATCGAGATATTCTCACGCGATTTATCAGAGCCTTGGTCGACGCGAGTTACTGGCTCAAGGATCCAAAGAACCGAGAGAGTGCGCTCAAGATAGTGAGCCAGAGGCTCAGAACCTCGGACCCGGCGGTATTGAGTCTTAATTATCGCCTCTACATAGAACCGCTAATACCTTTACCGTATACCGACATCAATGACCTAAGGACAAACATCGAAGATCTCGCCCAAGAAAATGCCAAGCTTCGAGATTTCGATGTCGCTCGGATGGTAGATAATAGTTTCATACGTCAGGTCCAGCAGGATCGCTAGCTGGTCTCGCCCACTGGGGCAGATAGTATTTTCTGATTCTATACGTTCGGCAACTCCATCCGTAGCGCCAACCCCAGCACATAAACTAAACGGCATTTTCCTGGTTCAGCGCACAAAGCAAGTGGGCTTGTGATTGAACGCGCCATCGACCGACGCGGCGCTAACCGTTTGGCATCGGGGTCGCTCGCCCAATCCATTTAGTCGATCGGGGCAAAGAGTTCTTCAATCTTGAGGCGCCGATCGGTTAGCCTTAAACCGACAATAAAATTGGCGTCAGGCAGCCAATTTGAGTTTGTCCTCGATGGGTTCGATCCGTTCTTGCGCCGCAGGAGTCACCGAGAAGCGCCGCACTGAGTAGCCTTGAGGCCAGATAAGACATGCCGAATGGTGAATCCGCTTGAATCGGATCGTTTTCAACCTGTGTAGCAAGTAACCGCAAGTCCGTTTGCGCGATCTGGGCTTTGTTGTCGCCAGCGTCTGGAGCTGAAAGTTTCGTAGCAGGTTGTGGCTCAACACCGAGATCCGTTGCCAGGCCGAGAAAATGATCCAAGCCGTGCGCGCGAAAAAACTCCCGGTGGCCTATCTGACGTTCGAAGGCGAACAACACGGTTTCCGCGAAGCGGAGAACATCAAGCGCGTGCTTGAAGTGGAGCTATATTTCTACTCGAAAGTGTTTGGATTCGTACTGGCTGACCCGGTTGAGCCGGTGGAAATCGAAAATCTATAGAAACTCGCTGGCGCTTTTTCTCGCGCCGATGATCGGTGGTTTTTTGCCGGGTGCGCTGGTAGAATTACGTTACTGACGCCCTTTAAACGTTAATATTTATGGATACAGCCGCGGATCGGAAAAGCATCTATCCGGAAGTTGACGAAGAACTTCTCAAGGGAGTAGTTCGCCGTATTTGTGAAGCAGGAAGCCCTCACAAGATCGTTCTCTTCGGTTCCCGGGCTCGTGGCGATGCCCGTCCTGACAGCGATCTCGATGTGCTCATTATTGAAGACTCAAACCTACCTCGGTACCAGCGAGCTACACGTTATCGCCGCGCGCTCTTGGGTTTGTTTCCAGCCAAGGACATTGTGGTTTGGACGCCGGCAGAAATTCACGAGTGGAGCGAAGTGCCCCATGCTTTCATCAGTATGGCGCTAAGAGAAGGCAAAGTTCTTTATGAAGGATAAGGTCGCCCACGCCCGCGGCTGGTTCCTGAAAGGGGACAGCGACTTCGCGGATGTGCGGCGCACGGTGATCAGTGAAGGCCCTTTCGACACCGCGTGTTTTCACGCCCAGCAGGCGGCGGAAAAATATTTGAAGGGTCTGCTAGCGCACTTCGACGAGCCGATCCCCAAGACCCATGACATCGAGGAGCTCCAGCGACTCTGCCTCCCCCTTGCGAAAAACCAAAAGCTAGCTGAAATGGATCTGACGGTGCTTTCAGATTACGCTGTCCCCGCCCGGTACGACTTGGAGTTTTGGCCGGATCGGGACACGGCTGCTGACGCTCTGGCTCTCGCCGAACAGGTTCGCGAGATTGTCCTTGCCATTGTGTCACAATGACGACCATCCTCGAACGCGTCGGAAGTGGAAACGGTGCAGATCGAAAATCTTTAAACCGACAAAGTTATGCCTGGTATAGATTCACTATCTCCGACGACGCTCATCATGGCAACGGCCATCATGATGCTTGGCGCCGCCATTCAATCAGCGGTTGGAATCGGATTAGCGCTCGCTGCGGCTCCGCTACTGACGCTTCTTGAGCCACGATTCGTACCGGGACCGATGCTCTGTGCTTCAATAGTCCTAGCGCTGGCAACCGCATGGCGCGAGAGAACAGCCATAGCGCAGGATCAACTTAACACATCGTTGCTGGGGCTGGTGATTGGCACTGGGATTGGAGCGAGCGCACTCACTATCATTACTCCCGACATTCTCCCGAAAGTTTTCGGCGTGTTCGTTCTCATTGCAGTGGCAATCAGCGTTTCTGGATTTTCGCTTCAGCCCACTTTGCTCGCGCTGGTTTTAGGTGGCACCGCGTCCGGCATTATGGGAACCATGATCGGAATTCACGGACCGGCGATAGCTTTGGTATATCAGAACGTCGCGCCAGCGCGCGCACGCGCGACCCTGGGAGCATTTTTTACGGTGGGGTATTTGATCACTGTACTAGCTCTGGTTTGGATAGGCGTTTTCGGTTCGACGGATCTTGCATTGTCGGTTATTCTTACTCCTGGAGTTCTCCTCGGTTGGGCCATCGGACCCAAACTCACACCGTTTTTGGACCCGCGCAGAACGAGAGCAAGTATCCTGACACTTTCCGCTCTCACGGCGTGTGCAAACTTGCTGAAATAACGCACAGCTTAAACAATAAATAGCCATGACCTACCGCGCAATCATTTTCGATCTCTTCGGCACCTTGGTGAACGACTTTATGTCGGTCACTGGCCAAACCCACGATGAACTCGCGGCGATTCTCCGCGTGCCTTATGAACCGTTCATGAAACAGTGGCGCGAGATAACCGGACGACGCACGATGGGAGAGTTTCAGACTGTCGAAGCCAGCATCGACCACGTCTGCGCTGCGCTCGGTGTGATGGTGAATGCCGATCAAATGGTCCAAGCCGTCGAGTTTCGCTTGGCGTACACCCGGCGTGCGCTCGTGCCCAAATTGGATGCCGTCTCAACATTAACGCAATTGAAACAAACAGGTTTCCAAGTCAGCCTGCTGAGCAACTGCTCCATCGAGATTCCGATCTTGTGGCCGGAAACCGAATTCGCCGACTTAATCGAAAGCCCTATCTTCTCTTCTCGCGAGCGGCTGAAGAAACCCGACCCGCGCATCTACCGAATCGCCTGCGAGCGCCTGGGCGTCGCGCCGAAAGATTGTCTCTACATCGCCGACGGAGAAAATCACGAGCTGAAAGCTGCCGCCGATTTTGGCATGAGCCCAGTGTTGATCCGACCCACTTCGCATGAGCCTCGCGGCGAATTGCGCCAGGAAGCAAGAGAGTGGCAAGGGACAAATATTTCGACGTTGTCTGAAGTATTGGTCATCGTCGGCAACGAGCGCAGATTGTGAAAACTAAGCAGTATGACGATTCGCGACGCCACTGAAACCGATCTGCCAGCCATCTTAGAAATATACAACGCGGCAATCCCCGGCCGCATGGCTACCGCGGATACGCAAACGGTAACAGTCGAAAGCCGGCGCAACTGGTTCCATGAACATGATCCAAACACGCGGCCACTTTGGATCGCTCTAGAGAATGATGTCATCGTCGGCTGGCTAAGCTTTCAATCGTTCTACGGCCGCCCTGCTTATCATGCGACGGCTGAGTTGAGCGTTTACGTAGCCTCCCAACATCGGCGCAAAGGAATAGGCAGCGCGCTTCTCACCGAAGCGATCGCACGGGCGCCGCGCTTGACACTAAAAACTCTCGTCGGCTTCATATTCGCGCACAATGAACCGAGCCTGCGGCTGTTCGAAACGTTCGGCTTTCAACGCTGGGGAGTTTTGCCGAGGGTTGCCGAGCTCGACGGCGTGGAGCGCGATCTGGTAATTGTTGGGCGACGCTTGGCGTGAACTGAATACAGGACCGGTCTCTGAAGGAAACCATGAGTCGACTCCCCCGCAGATTGTACTTTACATTATTGCTTTTGCTGGTTGGCAGTTCTGCCGCCGCTGAACCGAATGTTTGGGAAGATTCGTTCAACGCCCAAACCAAAGAGCGCTATTTCCCGGTCGAACTCTGGGCTGGCGTCGAATGGGATGGCAATCGCGAGTTGAAGATGCCGAAGTCCGATTTCACCTTCCGTCATCGATCCGAATACCGCATCAAAGGCCCGGTGGAGTGGGAACATCCGGTGATGCGCCAAACGTTTACGGTTTACGAACGATTGAACCCAGGCCGCGGCGGAATGAAAACTCAGAGATTCACGATCAACCAAGAAAGAAACGGCCTGGGCCGCGTCTACGACGACCGATCGGAGCTGGGCACGCGAATGTTTTCCGACGGCCTCAAGTTTCCCTTGGGAGTTTGGAAAGAGGGCGAGACGCGCAAGTTTGTCTACAAACATTTTGAAGGCGCGCGGGTCAGCGACCGCGCCGAGACGATCACGATCAAGCAAATCGATTTTAAATTTTTCCAAAGCTCCCACTGCGTAGAATTCTATTGGACCGCCACCGATCGCGACGAGAAACGCTATTACGATCGCCAGACCTATGTTTACTGCCCCGGCAAAAGCATGGTCAGTCAGATTCAGCACTGAAGGATGACCGATTCGATGACCGCCTACGACCGATTTGCAAAATACTACGACCGGGTCATGGGCGATCGCTCGGCGGCGGCGGATTACATTGGCGATCTCATCGAGCGCTACCACCCAGAGGCGAAGACAGTTTTGGAAATCGCCTGCGGCACCGGCGGCATAACGGGCCGGCTGTCCGAATCCTACGATGTCACCGGCCTCGACCGCTCGCGGAAAATGTTGGCTATCGCGCGCCAACGGTTGCCGCACATCCATTTTCACCGCCAAGACATCACCAGCTTTCGCGTCAACCGGCGCTTCGACGCTATCGTCTGCGCCTTCGACTCGATCAATCATTTGCATCGATTCGCTGACTGGCGGAAAACCTTTCGTTGCGTTGCTCGCCATCTCAACAGCGGCGGCGTTTTCGTTTTTGACGTCAATACCAACGGCAAACTTCAGCGTCTTGTCGAAGGGTCGGCGTGGATCAAACCGTTCGGCCGCGATCTCGTGGTGATCAAAGTTAACCAAGGACGCAGAGCAATTTTCACCTGGGATGTAAAAATCTTTGCGCATCGGAAAGGCGATAGCTATAAACTCATTCACGAGACCATTGAAGAGATTGCCGTTCCAATGACCCGCATTTTGACTTGCTTACGAAGTAAATTTACGGCAGTCAAAGTGTTCGATCCCGAAGGCGGGCGGCCATCGGATCGCTCGGAGCGGCTGTACTTCGTCTGCAAAGCAAAAGCGAAATGACGCAGATCTAAATTCGCATGATAATCCGCCAAGCGACAATCGCAGACGCAGCCGACTTGGTCGCAGCGGAGCAAGAAACCGCGCGCACCGCGGGCTTGCTCGTCTCCCGCCCCGATGAACTGAAGCGCGCTGCGTTCGAGCACAAGATCGCCGAACTCGCCACCACGGGTCGTTATATAGTTGCGGAGAGCAACGGCGAGATCGTCGGCCATGCGCTGTTAGATCCAATGCCACTGACGGCGACCGCTCATGTCCTTCGTCTGACGATCGTCGTGCACCCAGGTTTTCTCGGCCGCGGCATCGGCGAAGCCCTCATGCGCGACCTCATGGATTGGGCGGAGCGAACAACCAAGGCGCGGAAAATTGAATTGCTGGTTCGCGCTACAAATGCGCGTGCGATTCATTTATATTCCAAGCTCGGCTTTGTCGAAGAAGGGCGCTTTAAAAACCGCTTACGTTTGCCGGATGGAAACTATATCGACGACATCGCCATGGCGTGGTTTCCAATGCGCAAGCATGATTAATTGCGGCGCATCGGTGGCAAAAGGGTCGGCCATTTTGTTCCGCATGATCGACACATTGTGCTATTGTTCACCGACCGGAAATTCCATTTAGAAAGTTGAATATGTCACATCAGCCCCCGACTCACTTCGAACAGCCTCAGGGATTTCTATCGCTGGCCAAGAACGTCGGCATCAAAGACGCCACGCTCGATCTCACGGTCATTTACTTGACCGTACGCGCCCGCGCGGCGGCGATGTTTACGCGCAACCGCTTTCCTGGCGCGCCGGTGATCGTTGGACGCAAGCATATCGCCAACGGTTTCGCACAAGCGCTTGTCATCAACAGCAAGAATGCCAACGTGGCGATGGGAAAACTCGGCATCGACAACGCGGTGGAAACTTGCCGCATCGTCGGAACCGAGCTCGGCATCGATCCCTACGATGTCCTGCCGTTTTCCACCGGCGTCATCGGCCGGCCGTTGCCGATGGATAAAATCCGCGCTGGACTCAAAGGCATTCGCAGTGAGCTGAAGCCGGATAACCTGAAGCTCGCCGCCGAAGCGATCATGACCACCGACATGTATCCCAAATATATTTCCGTGCGCGTCGGCAAGGCGATCATCGCCGGCATCGCCAAAGGCGCCGGCATGATCGAACCGAACATGGCGACGATGCTTGTCTATCTCATGACCGACGCCGAATTGCCAAAGACGGCGCTCAAGCCGATGCTCAAGCGCATTGTTGACCGTACGTTTAACGCCATGAGCATCGATACCGACACCAGCACCAGCGACACGGTGGTGCTGATGGCCAACGGCTTCGCCGGCAAAGTGAAGTTGCCGCAGTTTGAAAAAGGCTTGCTGCAAGTCTGCGAATATCTCACCCGCGAGATCGCCCGCAACGGCGAAGGCGTGACTAAACTCATCACGGTCGACGTCAGCGGCGCAAAGACTTCAGCGCAGGCGAAACGCGTCGGCAAGTTGGTGGTAAATTCGCCGCTGGTCAAAACCGCCGTCTATGGCGCCGATCCCAATTGGGGCCGAGTCATCATGGCGGTCGGCAAAAGTTTCGATCCAAGCATCGAACCGGCGAAAGTCACCATCCGCTTCGGCGCCACCGCGGTATTCAAGAAGGGTTCACCCGTCGACTGCGACCTCGAAGCGCTGCGTAAATATTTGAGCCAGGGCGAAGTCAGCATCGGCGTCGATCTCGGCATCGGCAAAGCCAAGGCGCGCGTCTGGGGCTGCGACTTGACCGAAGGTTATGTGAAAGAGAACGCGTACTACACAACGTGATCGGAATTCCTCACGCAAGATTCGGAGAAGAGATTCACCACGAAAAGCACGAAACACACGAAATGATTGAGAAGATCGATTTCTTTTTTTCGTGATTGTCGTGTGTTTCGTGGTTTGATTTTATGACCGCACGAAATTTATCGAACTTTCTACTCAAAGGCGGACGCCTCATCGATCCGGCAATTGGCACCGACGGCGTGCTCGACATCCGTGTGCGCGACGGCAAGGTTGACGCCATCGGCGCCAATCTCAATGCCGACGGCGCGACGGTCGTCGACGTTAAAGGCCAGATCGTCACGCCGGGATTGATCGATGTCCATCTCCATTTAATGAAAGGTCTCGGCGCCTTCGGCGTCGATCCGGATATTTTCGGCGTCGGTTCCGGCGTCACCACCGTCGTCGACGCCGGCAGCGCCGGCCACACCATGCTCAACGTCTTTCGCAACTACGTCACCGACAACGCCAAGACGCGAGTGCTGAATTACATCAACCTGTCCACGCTCGGCGGCGTCGCCGGACCGGGATTCAGCATTCTCGCCGATCCGCGCTTGATTGATGAAGCGAAGATCGAGCAGGCGGTCGAGGCCAACCGCGACATGATCGTCGGCATCAAGATCATGGCCACCGGCGGCGCGCTGGGCGCGCAGGGGCTGAAGCCGTTGGAGCGCGCGCGCAAACTCGGCGACGAACTAAAAATTCCGCTGCTGGTTCACATCGGTGAGAGCTGGACCCAGGGTACCGAGCCGGTCGCCGTCGGCGACGTGCTCAAATATTTGCGTGCCGGCGATATTGTCACGCATATGTTCACCGTCCATCCCGGCGGCTTGCTCGACGGCAATGGCAAACTCTGGCCGCAAGTTCGAGATGCAAAGGCATCCGGTGTATTGATGGACGTCGGCCACGGTTTGCATAATTTGAACTTCGACGTCGCCCGCAAAGTCCTCGACCAAGGCCTCCATCCCGACGGCGTTTCCACCGACGGCCACCGCGGCAACCGCGCCGGGCCCGTATACGATCTGCCGACGACCATGGGGAAGTTAATGGCGCTGGGATTTTCCCTGAATCAAGTGATCGAGATGGCGACTGCCAACGCGGCGAGACTGCTTGGCAGAAGCGGCGACCTCGGCACACTGAAAGTTGGCGCACCGGCGGAAATATCAGTGCTGAAGATCGAAGACAGAGAGTGGAAAGCGCTGGACTCGCAAAAAGGCACGATTCCCGCGCATCAAACCATCACTCCGGTCTACGCCATCCGCGGCGCGTCGATTTACGAGCCACTGCCGGTCGAGCGGCCGTAAATGGAACTGACCTGAATTAGCTTTGGTGTCACAATATTTTTTCGGGGCATGGAGGGACCGGGGTCCACTGGCTGCGCGGCGTTTGAAGAAAAAGCGAATGTGAGTGGAATCGTAAGTACGAGAAACAAGATTATTGTTGGAGAGATGAAGTCATCGGGAGATCCGGCCTGCAAGGATTCTCAAAATCGGCACTTTTCAGTTCCCTATCTCGTAGAACCAGCACAAACAAAGCCTCGCAATCGACGGGTTTGGAACAATAGTAGTCATTCTGTTTTACGCGCTACGCATCGCATAGCTGTCATTGATGGTCACACCAACTCAAGGCGCAGTCGGCGGCCGATTGCTGACGCCGCTCGGCTCAAGGTAGCCAAAGTGACGCCGTCATTGTTTGGATCGAGCAAGCGGTTAAGCTGTACGCGGCTGGTAGCCATACGCCGCGCCATTTCGGTGCGAGTGAGATTTTGTTTTTGCATGGCTTGTTCGATTTGCCACGCCACGACTTTCTTGATGGAGGCGTTGGTGGCTTCTTCGTAGATGCCTTCCTCTTTGAGCCAATCCTCGAACCGTCCACCGATATGGCGGTTTTTGCGCTTCTTCATCGTTTTGCCTCTCCCATTCGTTTTATGGCCAGCGCCAGATCGCCCTTTGGAGTCTTTTGCGTCTTCTTGATGAAGCCATGCAGCAATAGCAACTCGCCGTCGATCACACAAAACAGCACTCGGACGATGCGCCGGCTTGGTAAATCGCTGCGTATTTCCCAAAGCCCGTCGCCGAGCGATTTGCATAACGGCATGCCAATCGGCCAACCAAATTCAACATCACGGATGTCATGCCCGACATGTTTACGGTCGGTAACCGGCAAGCGCATCAACCAGTCACGAACCGGATTGGCTCCAGCTGCCGTGAGATAGAAACGAGCCACGACACGCTTAATCGGCATCGATCCTTGCACACCTTCATGTTGTACCAATATCGGTACGCCGTCAATCGCAATGGTTGGCACGCTGACTTCGGATCGTGGGCTGCTTTCTTTTGAGTCGGGTTCAGAATGAATCCCAGCTAAGTTGACTATGGTAAGCGCTCGACTCGCAAAAAGACTCGATCCCCGCCCACCAAACTATCACGCCCGTCTACGCCATCCGCGGCGACGCGATCTACGAGCCGTTGCCGGTCGAGCGACCGTGACACGTTACGCTAAGCTAATTCACTCTCGGTTGCCAGCCGGCGAACCAGCAACGCCCAAGCGATGAGGATCGGCACGCTGATTTGCACGGCAAAGCGCGGCCAGCCCAACGCCGGACCGATTTGCAACATCCCCAAACTTAAGTAGGAGCCGACGAAAACCGCGACGTAGACCAAAGCGGACCAGACCAGCAATCGACCGCCATCCAGCGCGCGGCTGTTGGTACCTTGCGCGTAATGCGACCAGACGATGGTCAGCGGCAAGAGCAAAATCATCAGATCGTAAAACATCAGGTGCGGACTGATCACCAGTGCCAACGCCAAAGTCGCCGCCATGCGGAAATCCCAAGAGCGCGTTGCCGGCTGCCATGGCGACGAACGCCAGCAGCAATAAACCAGCGCCAAGCCGGCGAGCGTTAACAACACGGAAAGTAATTTGACGACTTCAACCGGCAAGAAACCGCTGAACAGCAAAATGCAAAAGCCGTAGAGATTATGCAGCTTGGCGATCGGATAGCTTGGCAGAAACGGCAGCTGCGCGATCTGCGGTATGACGCGCAAGTAATCCAATGTGGCGGTCAGACTGAGCAAGCAACCGACAGCGATCCACAGCGCCGAGGTTAACAGACAACCGCTAAGCGCGCGCCAACGCCCGTTGAGCAAAAGTAGAAACCCAGGCACGATCATGAGCTGCGGTTTGTAGAGCAGACAGCCGAGCGCAACGCCGGCGCTCAAGTCCGCGCCGCGGCGCAAGCGAACAAAGAGAATCGTCAACAAAAGAAACGACAGCGCTGAGTTCTGGTTCGCGAGGAACCAAGCGATCGTCGGATAAAAACAAAAACTCAGCAGCATAAGCGCCGCCGTCGAGTAACTAGCCAGCGGCGCCAATTCCCAACGCAGCATGTTCCACGCGAACGCCAACGCCGCCAAGCCGGCGACAGTCCACAGCATGAGGCCGATTTCGAAACTCGCCAGCGCGAACGGCGCGTAGAGCAAAACTGTATGAGGCGGATGGTTGAAGGGCGTGAACTGATCGGCGCTCAGTTTGAGCGTCGCCATCTGAAAGGTTTGCTGGGCGGCGAAATCGTATAACTCACTCAACCGTCCATCCAAAAAAAATCGCCCGCCGGTGAAGAATTAAATAAAATCGCCGTCGTGAAACAACGAACGCGCCGACGGATGGAATAACGTGCTCAACGCAATCGCCAGGGCAACTAGCGGCAGCGCTCGAGTATAAATTTTTATCCGGCGCGAATTGAGCCAGCCGGCGACAGCGGCAATCAAGCGCGAAGAACAATCGATGGCAGCCAAGAGCAGGCCTAAGTCAGCGCCGCCGGCGCGTCGTCGATCCGAATATCGAGCCTAAGGCGCCGCGAATGATTTCCCGTCCCACCTGGCTGCCGATGGCACGCACCGCGCTGGTCGCCATGGCGCCGAGCAACTTGCCGGCGGTGGATTGCCATTCACTTGGCGCCGCGGCCGTTCCGGTTTCCGCTTGCGGCGCGCGGGCTTTGAGCAGTTCGTAGGCCGATTCGCGGTCGACAACTTTTTCGTAGTGGCCGAAGAGCGACGATTGTTTGATCAAGGTGTCCCGCTCGCCGGCGCTCAAGGGCGGCAGTTGGCTTTGCGGCGGAAAGATCTGCGCGCGGTCGACCACGTTGGGTTGGCCTTTGTCGTTGAGAAACGACACCAGCGCTTCGCCGACGGCCAGTTCGGTGATCGCGCTTTCGACGTCGATATCGGGATTCTGGCGAAAAGTTTGCGCCGCCGCTTTCACCGCCTTCTGATCCCGCGGCGTGAAGGCGCGCAAAGCATGTTGCACGCGGTTGCCCAACTGGCCGAGCACGACATCGGGAACGTCGAGGGGATTTTGCGTGACGAAGTAAACCCCGACGCCCTTGGAGCGAATCAAGCGGATCACCTGTTCGATTTTTTCCAAGAGCGCGTCGGGCGCGTCGGTGAATAGTAAATGAGCTTCATCGAAAAAAAATACCAGCTTGGGTTTCTCCGGATCGCCGACCTCGGGCAAGCGCTCGAACAGTTCCGAGAGCAGCCAGAGCAAAAACGTCGCGTAAAGCTTCGGCGCGGCGATCAATTTGTCGGCGTTAAGAATATTGATCACGCCACGGCCGGCGCCATCAGTTTGCATCAGGTCGTCGAGATCGAGGGCCGGTTCGCCAAAAAATTTGTCGGCGCCCTGCTCTTCCAAACCGAGCAAGCCGCGTTGGATCGCGCCGATGCTCGCCGCCGAAACGTTGCCATATTGGGTTTTGAACTGCGCCGCGTTGTCGCCGACATACTGGAGCATGGCGCGCAGGTCCTTCAAATCGAGCAGCAGCATGCCGTTGTCGTCGGCGATTTTGAAAACCAGCGTCAGCACGCCGCTCTGGGTTTCATTGAGGTTGAGCAAGCGCGCCAACAGTAGCGGCCCCATGTCAGAGATGGTCGTGCGCACCGGATGGCCCTGCTCGCCGTAGAGATCCCAAAACACCGTCGGGTAACCGGCGAAGCTGAAATCTTTCAAACCGATCTGAGCGGCGCGCTCGGCGATCTTAGGGTTGTCGACGCCCGGCCGGGCGATGCCCGACAAATCGCCTTTGACATCCGCCATGAACACCGGCACGCCGATGGCACTGAAGTGTTCGGCGATCACCCGCAGGGTCACCGTCTTGCCCGTGCCGGTGGCGCCGGCGATCAGCCCATGGCGATTGGCCAGACGTGGCAGGAGTAAATGAAGCGCTTTTCCTTTGCCGATCGGCAAACCTACAATCATCCGTGGAACCCTCTCATTTCAGCGATTTATAGAGCTTTTCTAGCATGATTACGCTTGAGAAACAGCGCCGATTCGGATATAAATACCTCCTAGCGTGAATGAAAACTCTCAGTCACGCGTCCAAGTCACCAGAACCAACAAAATGAAGCCGTGACGAACGGAGGGCCGCACGGTCATCGAGTGGGTTCCAAAAAATTTAGAAACTGATTCCATGAAAGGGGATTACTTAATGAAACGTTTTCTAGGCGTATTAGTTGCTTCGATGTTTCTCGCCTCGGCGGCTTTTGCGGCGGATGCCATGAAAGAAGAGAAGAAGGCCGATGCCAAAGCTGATGCCAAGGCAATGAAAGAAGAGAAGAAGGCCGATGCCAAAGCGACCAAAGAAGAGAAGAAGGCTGATGTGAAGGCCACCAAGGAAGAGAAAAAGGCCGACGCCAAAGCCGATGCCACGGCAATGAAGGAAGAAAAGAAGGCCGATGCCAAGGCAATGAAGGAAGAGAAGAAGTCTGATGCCAAGGCTACCAAGGAAGAGAAAAAGGCCGACGCCAAAGCCGATGCCAAGGCAATGAAGGAAGAAAAGAAAGCCGAGAAGAGCGACAAGCCCAGCAAGTAATCTTCCCGATTCGAATCTAGCGAGCAAGGTAGCCCTCCCTACTTTGCTCGCTTTTTTTTGCCCGCTAGTTTCAATTCACGATACACGTCGCGCAAGTAGCGCGCCGACGCCGTTCACTAACTTTTCCTTGAGCCGGAAATTCAACTGAGCTATAAACAGTGCATCCTAACTTGAAGCGAAACTCATTCGCTCCGTCTAATTATTTAGAATCACGCCAACCGAACGGAGGGCGGTTGGTTGATCACGACAAATCAACAATTAGCCAAACAAGGAGAACTTCGCCATGAAAAACAAACTCGCACTCTTGATCGCCGTCATCTTCTTCAGCTCGGTTGGATTAGTCGCAGCCAAAGACTATCAAGTCACCGGTCCCGTGGTTGACGTCAAAGACGATGTCATCGTCGTCAAAAAAGGCGCCGACAACTGGGAACTCGCCCGCGACAAGGACACCAAAGCCACCGGCGAGTTCAAAAAAGGCGACAAAGTTACGATCAAATATAAAATGATCGCCACCAGCATCGAAGGTAAAGAAGCGCCCAAGGCCAAAGCCGAAACCAAGACCAAGGCCGACGACAAGATGAAGGGCGACGCCAAAGCTAAAACCAAGTAACTTTCGCTTAACTCACCCTCCAAAAACCAACCAACGGGCCGCTTCATGCGGCCCGTTGCATTTTTAGCCCGGCTTTTCTTTTCACCGGGCTTTTGCTAGGGTTTCGGTAATTTTGCGAACGGGAAAAGTGATTATGACCCCACATCCGGAAGTCACCATCGTCCATAGCTCCGACCTCCATCTCGGCACCGACGATAGCTTTAGCGATCGCGATCGCTTGGCCAATTTACCCAGAGTGCTCGCCGCCGCCAACGACGTCGACGCCAATGTCGTCCTGCTCGCCGGCGATTCCTTCGACAACCACCGCCAACCGGTGGAGCTGCTCGAGCGCGCCGCGCAAATCCTGCGCGACTACAACAAGCCGGTGGTGATCCTGCCCGGCAATCACGACCCGCTCACGCCCGACTCGGTGTACCGCCGCGGCGGTTTAGGCGAAGTCGCCAACGTCAGCATTCTCGGCTTGAACGCCGGTGACGCCGTGCTGTTTCCTGAATTGGAGTTGGAGATTTGGGGCCGCGCCCATCTCGACTACACCGACATGTCACCGCTGGCCAATCCGCGCCCACGCACAACCCGGTGGCAACTCGCCGCGGCCCACGGCCACTACGTCGATGAAGCGCGCGATCCCAATCGCATGATCGGCTCCTGGTTGATTCACCGCGAAGAGCTGATGGCCATCGACGCCGATTATGTCGCGCTCGGCCATTGGAACCAGCGCACGCCGGTAGGCAACGGCGAAGTCGCCGCCCACTACTCCGGCTCGCCGGAATACACCGGTACTGTGAATGTCATTCGCTTCAAAAAAGACGGTAGCGTCGAAGTCGGCAAAACCGCGCTGCGATAACTCGGCGGATAACCGACGAGCCGCTTTGCCCGCCGGCGGTTTCCCGGCGGCGCCGAACCATTTCAAATCATCGTGAAGAGATATTTCTTTCTCGCCGCGCTGTGGCTGGGCTATGCCTCGGTGTGTCACGCGGCCGCGGCAACCAATCGCGAAAACTTCGATGCACTTTCGGTCGCGAATTTCTATCGCGGCAAGGTTCTGCGCATCGTCGTCGGCTTCCCGCCCGGCGGCGGCGCCGATGTCTACTCCCGCTTGATCGCGCGCCACCTCGGCCGCTTCATTCCGGGAAATCCCACCTTAGCGGTCACCAACATGGCCGGCGCCGGCAGCATGATCGCCGGCAATTATATTTACAATAGCGCCGCCAAAGACGGCAGCGAGATCGGCATGCTCAACGGCGCGGTGATCTTGGAGCAGCTGTTCGGCCATCCTGGCGTCCACTTCGACATGGCCAAGTTTCGCTATCTCGCCGTGCCAGTCAACGAGACCTACGTGATGATCGTCGCCCGCCAGTCGGCCATCGGCAAATTTAGCGAACTGATCGGCGCCAACGCCAAGCAGGCGATCCTTGGCGCGATTCCCAACTCGACCTTGGAGCATGCGCCGATCTTGCTGCGCGAAGCGTTGGACGCCAACTTGAAAGTCGTCTCCGGCTACAAAGGCAGCGCCGACATTCGACTCGCCGTCGACTCCGGTGAGATCGGCGGCTTTTTCAATCCCTGGAGCACGGTCAAGCCGAGTTCGACGGACAAATTCAAAAGCGGCGAATGGTCCGTGCTGCTGCAACTCACCGATCAACCGCTGCGCGACTTGCCTGCGACTAATATTCCGACGATCAACGACATCGCCAAGGACGAAAACCAGCGCGCGCTGTTGCGCTACGGCACCAGCGCGCCCAATCAATTCGGCAAAGTGTATATGTTACCGGCGGCGGTCCCCGCCGAGCGCGCCGCGGTTTTGGAATCGGCCTTTGCGAAAACGCTCGCCGACAAATCTTTCTTAGCCGACGCGGAAAAAGGCAAGCTTGAGATCACCCCGATCTACGGCGCGGCGATCCAGCGCATCGTCAGCGAGTTTCTCACGATGCCGCCGGCGATCAAGTCACGATTGGAAAAAGCTCTCAGAAAATGACAAGCCGTAAGGGGTGAAGGGTAAAGCGTCTGCGGAATCCCAACGCCTCACCCCTGACCCTTCACCCCTTACGGTTTGTCTCACGCCGTCAACAACAGCCGCGCTTCATCAGCATCGACCACCGGATTCTTGGGCCGCTTATGTTCTAGTACGCGGATGACTTCCTGCGCCGCGCCCCACTCGCCGCGCTCTGACGCTTCCAATGTCACAGCACCGAGATGCGGCGTCCACAGCACGTTGTCGAGTTTAAATAGCGGAGGATCTTTGGCCGGCGGTTCCTCAGCGATGACGTCCAACGCCGCGCCGGCGATTTTTTTCTGCTGCAATATCTGACCGAGTGCGTCTTCGTCGACGATGCCGCCGCGCGCGGCGTTGATCAGAAATGCCGACGGCTTCATCAACACGAGATCTTTCGCGCCGATCATGGCGCGGGTCTCGCGGTTGAGTGGACAGTGAAGGGTGACGAAGTCGGATTCTGCGAGCAACTCGTTCAAGCCCACCCACTTGCCGGCCAATGACGTGACATGAGACTCCGGAATGTAAGGATCGTAGACGAGGAAATCCATTTCAAACGCCCGGGCGCGCAGCGCCATGCGCGCGCCGATGTTGCCCATGCCGACGATGCCGAGGGTCTTGCCGGCGAGCTCCGTGCCGATGAATTGCAGATAATCGCTCCAACGATTCTCTTTGACCGCGCGGTTCGCTTCGTGGGTGTGGCGCACCAGGGCGATCATCTGACCGAAGACCAATTCGGACACCGACACGGCGTTGCTGCCGGGCTGATTGGTCACCCAGATTTTTAATGCCGCCGCCGCTTCCAAATCGACCCGCGACGGATCGACGCCGACACCGGTGCGGGCGATGATCTTTAGCCGGCCAGCGCTTTTTTCCATCTGCTCGCGGCTGATTTTACCTTTGCGGCTGATCACCGCGTCGACCCGCGACGCTTCCAATTCCCAACGCTCGGGCTCGACCCACGGATTGACGACGATCAATTCGACCCGCTCGCGCAGCCACTGGAGCACTTCGGCTTGAAACTCTTCCACCAACACTCGGCCAAGAATCATATTCGCCTCCCCATCGACGCCATCATTTTAAACTCGCCATGCCGCGCATGCCATCGTGATCGAACAGTTGCGTCATTTTTCCATGTCGCTATACTGACCAGCAATTCCCTTCGGAAACCACAATATGAAACTCGTCCATCGCCTTGCCTTGATCGCAGCCATCGCGGCGTCGCTCGCCAGCGCGGAAATCGCCAGCGCGGAAAAAATTCGCCTGGCCTTGCCGTCGCGCTCCATGGGTTATCTGCCGATGTTCGTCGCCCTGCACCGGGGTTTTCTCAAAGACGAAAATCTCGAATTGGAATTACCGGCGCTGTTGCCCAACATCGCCCACAACGCGCTGCTCGGCGGTGAAGTGGAATATCATGGCGTCGCCGATTCGGCGCTGCGCTTGGCCGCGAAAGGCGCGCCGCTGAAAAGCATCTTTTTTAGCGCCCGTTTGCCGAATTATTTCTTGATGGCCAAGCCCAACATCAAATCGGTGGCCGAGCTGCGCGGCAAATTGGTCGCGGTGAGCCGTTTCGGCGGGACCACTGACTTAGCCGCCCGCGTCGCCCTGCAAACCAACGGCCTCGACCCGCAGAAAGACGTGACGCTGATCATGATCGGCCTCGGCAATACGCGCAACGCCGCGCTGATCGCCGGCTCGGTGGACGCCAACATCGCCAATCCGCCGGACAACTCCATGCTCAAACAAAAAGGTTTTCGCGAGCTGTTGTTTCTCGGCGACGCCATCGAGTTTCCAAGCAACGGCTTCACCACCACCGAACGCAGGTTGGCGGAAAATCGCGATCAAGTTAAACGGCTGATGCGGGCGTTTTACCGCGGCCTACTGTTTTCCCGCGACAACGCCGAGGAGACGGTGCGAATCGTCGAGCGCGAGTGGAAACTCGATCCGGTCACCGCGCGGGACTCCTACACATCGATCATGAAAGCCGCGAGCCGCGACGGCGCTTCGTCGGACAACGGCCTAAAAGTCCACGTCAAATTGATTCAGCAAGCCGAGAAAACTCTCGGCGATATTCCGCTCAACAAGATCGTCGACTTTCGCGTCCTCGAAGAAGTGCGCCGGGAGAGCGCGCGATGAAAACATGCGTCCTATTCGTCTTATCGGTCCTATTCCCCCTCCACGCTTTCGCCGAACGAGTGCGCACCGTCGTGCCGCGCGCCACGCTCAACTATCTGAGCATCCCCGTCGCCGAAGCCAAAGGCTACTTCCGCGATCAAGGTTTGGAAAATGAAACCATCGTCATCCCCGGCAGCACCGCCATCGCCGCTCTGGTCAGCGGCAACGTCGACTATAGCGGCGCCGGCGGCACCGGCATGCGCGCGGCGCTGCGCGGCGCGCCGATCAAAGCGGTGATGTTTCAGACCGAGAAAGTGACTTGGTACTTGCTCGCCGCCGCCGACATTCAGAAAATTTCCGATCTCAAAGGTAAACGCGTCGCCGTCGGCACCGTCGGCGACACCCAAGACACATTGATCACGATGATGGTCGAACGCGAAGGTTTGTCGAGCCGCGACATCACGCGCATCGCCATGCCGTCGCGCAACACCACCAGCACGATCCTGTCCCTCAAGAGCGGCGCCTTCAGCGCCGCGGTGGTCAACGCCGACGAATCGCTGCTCGGCGAAAAAGAAGGGCTGCGCACGCTCGGCTTCATCGGCGATCTGTTCCCTTATCCGTTTCAAGGTTTTATGGCCGCCGACAAGATGATCGCCGAGAAGCCCAACGACATAAAAAGGTGGCTGCGCGCCATGGCCCGTTCGTTGATGTTCATCCGCGAACGGCCCGAAGAAGCGGCCGACATCGCGCTAAAAAAATTGCCCATGGGCAACATGAGTCGTGCTCTAGTCGTCGAAGGCATCCGCCGCTTCGCCAAGGCGCTGCCCGACGGTGTGCCCGGCTTGCCGTCGGCGCAAGGCATCAAGAACGTCATCGAGTACGATGTCAAAGCGCCGCTCAAAACCAAAGAAGATGTGCCGGTGGAAAAAATCATGAGCCTGCGCTTGATGCGCGAGGTCAAAGAAGAGTTGGAAAGCAAACGCTAAGCCGAGCAAAAGAGGAACTTCCACAATGAAGCCAATGATCTCTGGATTGTTATTGTCGATCACGGTGCTCTGCTGTGGCAACGCGGCACACGCCGCCAAGGCTTCCGTGCTCATCGATTTCGATCCCAAGAGCGCCGAGCAAACCGTTATCGTCGAAAGCATCGCCGCCGATCACAAAGGACTGCTCTATGCCTGCGACCGCGTCACCGGCAACGTCTGGCGCATCGATCCGAAAAATCCCAAGCTCGTGGTCGTCGGCAAAGTTCAAGAACGCGACATCGGCGGCAAAAAAGTTCGCGCCGATGTTTCCGGCATTGTCTTCAATCAAGCCGGCGATCTCTACTTGACCGCCGGCGGCTTCAAAGAAGTGCTGCGCATCCGCGCGCGCAATCTCGATGCGGACAATCCCGGTGTCGCACAGACCTTCGCCATCGAAACCGAAGGCGCCAACGGCATCGACTTCGATAAGAACGGCTATCTCTTCGTCAGCGGCGGGCGCAACGGCAGAATTTACCGCACCGGACCCGAAGGTGGCCGCGCCGAAGTGTTCGCGCAAATTGCGTTGCACACGCGCGTCCTTCCCGACGGTAAGACCGAGCAGGCGGTGACGGCGAACGGAATGGTTTTCGACAAACAAGGCACCACCCTTTACATCACCGACACCGCCCGCGGTGCGATCTGGAAACTCGCCATCGGCGCCGACGGCAAAGCCAGCCAGCCGGCACTCATGACACAGAGCGCTTTGCTGGAAGGCGCGGACGGCCCAGCCTTCGATCCCCAAGGCAATCTCTGGGTCGCCGCCAACGAACGCAACGCCGTTGTCCTGGTGCAACCCGACGTCCGCGTCTTCGACGTGCAAAAAAACGACAGCAAAGGCCCGCTGGAGTTTCCCACTTCGGTGGTATTTGTCGATGGCACAGCTTACGTCAGCAATTTCGACACGCCGCGGCGCGACAATCTGGCCGCAGACGGTAAATCATCCGTCGACGGCATCGGCGCGTCGATCGTCAAGATCGAACGGTGACGTCCTGTGAACCGAGCCAAAATTATCATTCTGTCATTGGTCGTATCGGTCCTATTCTTTCCATCGGCCCACGCCCAAGAAAAGAAAAATCTCCGCGTCGTCTTCGTCAGCTTGTCGTGGAACGCCCAACTACCGTTCCGCATCGCCAACGCCAAAGGTTTTTTCAGAGAGCAAGGACTGACGGTGGAGCCGATCTTCGTGCGCGGCGGGCCGATCGCGATCGCCGCGCTGGTCTCCGGCAATGTCGATTTCGCCAGCATCGGCGGAGCCCAGGCGGCGATGCGCAGTAAAGCGAAAGGCCTCGATCTCAACATCATCTCGTCGTTGTCCAATTACACCAACTACACGCTGATCGGCGGCAAGGAGAATAAACGGCTCGAAGATCTGCGCGGCAAAACCGTCGGCATCACCGGCGCCGGCACGTTTTCCGATTTTACCATTCGGCTTTATCTCAAGCGCAACAATATCGATCCCGACAAGGACGTGGCGCTGCGCGCCATCGGCCAAACCGTGGTGCGTGCCGGCGCGCTGGAAAAAGGCTTGATCGCCGCCGCGCCGTTTTCTGCCGAGGACGCGGTCAAACTCCTCGACAAAGGTTTTCCATTGATCGTCAACTTGAATGAAGCCCTGCGCGTGCCGCAAAGCGTCTACGTCACCCGCGGCGATTTTCTCGAAAAGTTTCCCGACACGTCCAAGCGATTTCTTAAGGCGGTGATTCTCGGCATGCAGTTGGCCAAATACAACAAACAGGAAGCGATCAAGATCGGCTTCGCCGCCGGACTCCAAGGCGACCCCTACATCGTCAACCGCTCCTACGATCTGTTCAGCCCCGGCTACGCCGGCGATCTCTCGGTCGCCTGGGACGGCATCCAGATCATGCTCGACGACGACATCCGCACCGGCCTGGTCGACAAAAAATTTACGCTGGACCGCGTCATCAACGACCGGATCTTGAAACAAGCGCAGCAGGAGTTGAGGAACGAAGGACGGCTGAGGTAAGACAATGCCACGAAGCAACTGAATTCGGGAAGGAGCTTCAGTTATGAACCAAGAACTGACCGCCGGCATCCCCTATACCGTGGACACAGGTGAAAAACTCGTCAACGAAACCTTCGGTCCGAATAATATTCGCCGTCGTAAAACCGGGACCCATGAATTAATGCGCATGCCGGTGCGCAATGGTCGCTTGTATGCCAATGAGATTTCATTTGAGAGAAACGGCTTTGTCCTGGTCGAGCATCAAACCAAAGTCGCCGACTTCTTCGACACCAAGCAACTGGAAACGGTGTACTACCCGGAGGTCGAGCAGTTGATCAAACGGCAATCGGGCGCGGCGCGGGTGGCGATCTTCGACCACACGTTGCGCTCGGGCGACGAAGCGGAACGCGAAACCAAACTCATCCGCGAACCGGTGATGTCGGCGCACAACGATTATACCGAATGGTCCGGGCCTAATCGGCTGCGCGAATTTCTTCCCGACGAAGCCGAAGCTTTGCTGACCCGCCGCTTCGCCATCATTCAAGTTTGGCGCGCGATCAACCAAACGATCCAAGCCAATCCACTGGCGCTGGCCGACGCACAGAGCGTAGCGACGGAAGATCTCGTCGTCGCCGAGCGCCGCTACCCGCACCGCGTCGGCCAAACTTATCGCTTAAAGCATCGCGGCGATCATCGTTGGTATTACTTTCCCGAAATGCGCCGCGACGAAGCGCTGGTGTTCAAAGTCTACGATTCGAAAAAAGACGGCTGCGCCCGCTTCACGCCGCACACGTCGTTCGACGACCCGACCTCGCCACCGAACGCGTCGCCGCGGCAAAGCATCGAAGTGCGGGCGTTCGCGTTTTTCGCTGCCTAGCAAATTGTCTCAAGCTGCTAGTCGTTTATTCTGATCAACTCACCATGAAGAGTAAGAAGGTTCGGATAATTTAAAGTCCGAACTTCGTGCTCTTCGTGTCCTTCGTGGTGAAACCATCATTCTAGTCGCTGTGAAAATTTCCCGGCAATTTTTCTTACAGCCATTCACAAGATCGCCGTCTCTGCTATAATCGGTGGCGAAGATCAAACCTACCAATGTGTAATCGATGTGATATAGGGTGCGCTTGCGCACCGTCGGCATCCACGATGCCAACATTGAATTGATGTGGCAAAACTACGACCGCGAATCCTAATCATACATCACGGTTAGTAATGACGGTAAAAATCGATCCGAAACAGAGACTACGGGATATTGAGAAAACGATATTTTCCGGCAATTTTGCTCGCGCCCACAAACTTCTCAAGCCATTGCTTCTTCAAAAAAATGCAGAAGCATACTTTTTCTCCTCATCCATTTCCAAGCATAAGGAATCAATAAGAGCCTTCGAAAAGCGGCACGTAGCGGAGCTGACAGAGTCCGCTGACCTTGGCTATCCCCGAGCGATTTATGGCCTTGGTGCTTGTTATGACTGTGGCGACTTCGTTCCACAAGATAAACAAAAAGCGTCTGCACTTTTCAAACGCGCGGCTGATTTAGGACACGTACACAGTCAGTGGATACATGGCGTGGAATTGCTTTACGGCCTTGGTTCCTTTCGAAAAAATCAAAGAGCTGGCGCCAGATATCTGATCCGGGCAGCGGAAGGAAAGCACAAATACGCACTTGAGATACTTGCTGAGTGCCATGCAAAAGGAACAAACGGATTTCCTCGCGATCCCAAACTCTCGAAGCGATATTCTACCGCGGCTCGTAAAGCTAAAGCGTTCTGGGAGCGTGATGACACATAACGATCCGTTGAACGGGGAGCGCAGCCAAAATTACGAGCTGTGTACTCGGAATTTACCATTCTGGAACTTGCCGTCAGCGATATTCGACCAAACCGTTCAATAGCCCCACGGAGAAACCAAAGACGCCATGTTTAAGCCCATGCCCAAATCCGAAACGGCAACCGGCGAAAGCCAACCGGCAGAACCGAAGAAAAACGTCACCGCCGCCGAGATGGGCGCGCGCCAGCGGAATATTTCCGTCTCGGAGTTTTTCACCAAGAACCGCCACTTGTTGGGCTTCGACAATCCGCGCAAAGCGCTGCTCACCTGCATCAAAGAAGCCGTCGATAACGCGCTCGACGCCTGCGAAGAAGCGGGCATCTTGCCGGAAGTGACCGTTAAGCTCGAAGTCGTTGCCAACGGCGGCCCCATGCCCACGCCGGCCCAAGCGACGCGCTTTCGCGTGACGGTCATCGATGACGGCCCCGGCATCGTGCGCCAACAGATTCCGCCGATCTTCGCTAAGCTGCTCTACGGTTCGAAGTTTCACCGCCTGCGCATGAGCCGCGGCCAGCAAGGCATTGGCATCTCGGCCGCCGGCATGTACGCACAGTTGACCACCGGCAAACCGGTGCAGATCATCTCACGCACCGGCCCACGCGCGCCGGCGCACTATTTCGAAGTGCAGATCGATACCAAAAAAAATGAACCGCGGATTTTCGAAAATAAAAAGATCGACTGGGAAATTCCGCGCGGCACCCAGGTTAGTCTTGAAATCGAAGGCCGATATCAAAAAGGGCGCGCCTCGGTGGACGAGTATCTGGAACAAACCGCGATCGCCAACCCGCATGTGAAACTCGTCTATCACACACCGGAAGGCGAGGTAAAACAATATCCGCGCACCATCGCAGAGCTGCCGCCCCAGCCGCGCGAGATCAAGCCCCATCCTTACGGCATCGAATTCGGCATGATGCTCAAGATGCTGCACGACACCAAGAGCCACTCGCTCTCGGGATTTCTCTCGAGCGAATTTAGCCGAGTGTCCTCCAGTGTCGCCCAGGAGATCTGCAAGGCAGCGAAGCTTTCGCCGGACACCCGGCCAAGAAACCTGCACGGAGCGGTAGCCGAGAATTTTTATAAGACGATCCAGGCGACAAAAATCATGGCGCCACCGTCGAACTGCCTCTCGCCCATCGGCGAGAGGGCGATTCTGCACGGCTTGTATAAACAGATCAAAGGCGAATTCTACACCGCGGTGACCCGGCCGCCGGCGGTTTACCGCGGCAATCCGTTTGTCATCGAAGCAGGCTTGGCCTTCGGCAAAAATCCAGAACTAGCGGCGAAAGTAAAAGAACAAAGTAGCCCCCGCGCCGAAGGCGAAGACAAAGACGACGACAGCGAGTTGGCGAGCGTCATCCGTTACGCCAACCGCGTGCCGCTGCTCTATCAACAATCGGCCTGCGCAACATTTAAATCGGTCCTCGACACCAGTTGGCGCAACTACGGCGTGGCCCAATCGCGCGGCGCGCTGCCAGCCGGGCCGATGGTCATCTTCGTTCACATGGCCTCGGTCTGGGTGCCGTTCACCAGCGAATCGAAAGAAGCCATCGCCGAATACGACGAGATCAGAAAAGAAATCAAACTGGCGCTACAGGAATGCGGCCGGCGCCTGGGCGTATTTTTACGACGACGAGAACGCGCCAAGGGCGAGTTTCGCCGGCGTAATATCTTCGCCCTGTATATCGAAGAAGTGGTCGACGCCTGCGCGCGCTTGAAAGGCGGCAAGCTCGCCAAGGAGAAACTCAAAGCGCAGCTGCAAAAGATCGCCGCCAAACGCACCGGCGGCGAAAAGACCGACGAGATCCTCGGCCGCGACGGCGGCGGACCGGAAGGACTGCCGCACTCGATCATTGTCACCGCCGAGGGCATCGAAGGCGATGCGCCGGTGGTGCCGTCGACTCAAGAGAACGATGTCGAAGTTGGCCAAGAAGAAACGTCCGATGAGCAGGAGCCGACGTTGCCAACATTGGCGCTGAAAAAAACTAAATCTGCGAAAAAGAACAAAGCGATAAAAGCAAGTCCTTCGCACGGCGCAAAATTCGCAAGTGCCAAGCAGATGACGTTGGGTTTCGACAAACGGAGCGGCAAAACAGCAAAGAAACCAGGAAAGAACCATGGCGGCAAAAAAAGCAAAAAATAACGGCGTAGTCGAGAAAAAACTCATCGGCGTCGCCGATATCGTGATCGGCGCGGCGCAGCGCAGTCAGGACCCGGCGCTGTCGATTCCCGTGCGCAGCCTGGCCAACGTCAACTTCAACGCCAAGCGTGGCCTCATCGAGATGGGCAAGCGCAAACAGACGCGGACCTTTTTCAACGTCGGCATGGCCAAGAAATTCATGCAGACCATGCTGGTGGCCGACGCCCTAGCCGAACTCCAGCGCGCCAATCTGACGACGTCGCTGCGGGAAATTTATTACCGCACCAAACACACGATGAAGAACTCCAACGAGAACACCTTCGACGACCAGAACGAGTCCGATCCGTTGATAGAAGATCTCGAAGTCACCCTCGAAGCGCTGCGCGAAGAACTCCATGTCCGCGCCGAAAACCGCGGCACCGTGGTCGGCCCGTTGACGATTGTCGACGATGGCGACCGCGTCGATTGCACCAAACTCGGCAACGGCGGCTACTCGGTGCCGTCCATCGTCGAGCCGGAATATATTCAGATCAGCAAATGCACCGCCGACTTCGTTCTGCTGGTCGAAAAAGGCACCCAGTGGAATCGCTTGTCGGAAGATAAGTTTTGGCGCCGCTATAATTGCATCCTGCTCACCGGCAATGGCCAACCGCCGCGCGGCGTGCGCCGTCTAGCGCGCCGGCTGCACGAAGATTACAAACTGCCGGTCTACGTGCTCGTCGACAACGATCCCTGGGGCTACTACATCTATTCCGTCATCAAGCAGGGATCGATCAATCTGGCCTTTGAAAGCGAACGCATGGCGATTCCAAAAGCCAAATTTATCGGCTTCTCCAGCGCCGATCCCGAGCGCTACGGCCTGCCGCGCAACGTCGGTATTAAGTTGAACGACAAAGACATCAACCGCGCCAAGGAACTGATGAAGTACAAATGGTTTCAGAAAAAGGAATGGCAAAACGAAATCAAGGGCATGCTCACCAGCGGTTTGAAGTTCGAACTCGATGCCTTGGCGAATAAAGATTTTCAGTACCTGACGAAAACCTATCTGCCAAGAAAGCTCAAAGACAAAGACTGGCTGGATTAGCGCGACGCTGTCGGCAAACGCGTGCATCGTGATGTCATTGCAAAGCTAAGCCAAGGAATTTCGCCTGGGCAAACAACTGAAACGGCGAAGAGCGATCCGATGGCTCTTCTCGGTTCCCCCTTTTGGAAAAGGGGGATCAAGGGGGATTTGATTGCGTGGTGGGGCGGTTTTCTTTGTAGCCGTGCGGTTGTCCTCTGAAACGACGGAGCCAATTGCGAGAAAGAAAATCTCCCCTATCCCCTCTTTTCCAAAGAGGGGCACCCGAGAAAAAGCCACTTCTTGAGCGCTGGAGAAAAATTGTTCGTGCGTTCCGCGAAGCCCCCATGTCCAGCCGAAACTTATAGATAAGAATCCGCTTTCAAAAGGAGAATACTCCGAACCTCATATGTGAATTTGTGTAAAAGAGTTAAGACTCACAACACTACCGCACCAACGCGCGATCCAACGGGCCATTGTCACGAAACAATTCCGGCTTGGCGAAAAACTCCTTCGGCACCGCGCGCCGCGACGCCAAGTCTTTGAGAATATTTTCGATGCCCTTGTCGGGCACGTAGGGCGCCGACTTCACGGTGCGCGCGTGGGATTCGATGGATTTGCTGACGACGTAACTATCTTTCTCCCGCGTCCATTTGACCAACGAGCGTTCGGCGAAGGCCGAATCTTTTTTGATCACCTGAATGCCCGCCACATAGGCGGCTAAAAAATCCTCCACCACTTTCGGTTCGCTTTTGACATAGCCACGGCTGGCAGTGACGCAGGCCGACGGATAGACCAGATCGGTCTTGGTGAGATCGACCAGTACCGGCCAGTTGCGCCGTAGAAACGGCAAAGCGTAACGGGTGTTCAGCGCAGCGACGGCGATGCGACCACTCTCCAACGCGGTGGCCATCTCCGGCCCCGCGCCCAATTGCAAAATCGTCATGTCCTTGTCGGCATCGAGGCCGACCTGACGCAGCGCCGCGCGCAGATAGAAATGCGTCGACGATCCGATGCGCGTCACCGCGCTTGATTTACCCTTGAGTTCGGCCGCCGATTTAATTTCCGGCCGGGTAATGAGAAAGATCGGTTCGAGATTGCTCGGACAAGCGAGCAAAACGAGCTCAGCGCCTTCGACCCGCGCCGCGACAACCGATTCCGCGCCGGCGCCGGAAAATTGCAACTGCCCGCTCATGATTCCCAGCGTGATCAGCGCGCCGCCGCGAATCTGCACCGGCTCGACATTCAAGCCGCGCTTGGCGAACAAACCGGCATCCTTGGCGACCCACACCGGCAAATGTGCGACGGAAGCCGATGTGCCGTAGTAAATATGGCGCAACTCCTGCCCATACGCGAAGCCATGCCAGCACGGCAAGCTCGAAATTAAAATTGCCGCAATCGAGAAGCAACGAAACATATGCGTCAAAACTTTCACTGGCGATGAATCTAGCACAAGCAAACTCCGAGGGTCTAGGAATTGCTTAGCGTCAATCGGATTGACACAAACATTAGCTTGACGCTATGACAACGAAACTACTTTACGCCTTAGCGCCCCTTCGGCTTGAAGAAACTGGCAATCGCCCAGGCGATGAAAGAAAAATCGCTGGACATCGCCCTCGACGTGCAATCGCGCACGGTATTTTGTCAGCGCGCCCGCGGCGCCGATCTATACATCATTCCCGATTGGCGTAATCAGCGCAGCAGCATCACGTTGAACAAGTTGGTGTTGTCCGCGAGCGTGATCGGCTTGGCGTGAACGTTGCCTCCAACAGAGATCCAAAGCACCAACAGTTTTTATCGAGACAATGAAGATCTTTTGGTTTCTCTTAAACTGACCGACCCTTGGCACCGAGCGGTTGTGCAACTATCGAGTCGTAGTCGACTTCCTTTCCGTCATACCGGCGAAAGCCGGTATCCAGGCGTGGTGCGGGGCGAACGGACTGTGGATGCCGGCCGGAGTCTATCCTGAGCACGGTCGAAGAGCCGGCATGACGAAAATTCACTTACTTTTTCCCGAGCAGATTTATAAAACTGCCGTCGATCATCTCGCTCAGCGAGATTTTTCCCTTTAGCCGGCCGGTCTCGATCTCCTGCTCGACCGTAGCAACAATACCGGCATCGAGGATGCGCCCGTCCAGGGGAAAGGAATCGCGGTATTCGTCGTAGCCGGCGGCGGCTTCGGCCGCGTTCAGGCCAACATATTTTCTCAAGGCGCGAATGCCGTCGTCACGGTTCTCACGGGTATGCTTCACACCTCGCTGGTAAGCTCGTAAGAATTTCATCGCTTGCTCTTTTTCCTTAGCGAGCCAAGTCTCCCGCGCGATGAAACCGACGTTGGTCCAGTTGGGATAGAGATCTTTTAGATCGAAGAGCTTATTGAGACCGGCCGCTTTGGCGCGCTCGGTAACGGGAAACCAAAGAATCGTCGCATCGACGATGCCGCCCGCCAGCGTGGTAAAGCGCGCCGGCGTGGCGCCGATCTGTACCATGGTGACATCCTTCGGATCGACGCCGGATTGGCGCAGCGCCGAGCGGGTGAGAAATTCCGACAGAGAGCCAAAGCGGCTGATGGCGAACTTTTTTCCCTTGCCGTCCTTCAACGCTTTCATGGCGGGGCTGCCGTAAATCTGAAACGGCATCAGATTGGAGATCGCCCAAAAATTTTTGATGTCCAAGCCGCCCGCCCTGGCAAGCACGGTCTCCGGCGCGCCGCCGGCCATGATCTGCACGTCGCCACCGATCATCGCCTGCAGATTGGTCGCTCCGGCGTTGAACATCACGACGAGAACGTCCAATCCCTCGTCCTTGAAGAACCCTTTGTCTTGCGTCAGATAGATCGGCAGAAAGGCGACGTTCACGGTCGACACGCCGACGACAATGCGAGCATCAACGTACGCAGGCCGGATGTTTACAATGAGCAAGAACAACGTCATGGCAAGCCACAATGGGCGCTCAAACATTTGTCTATCCTCCGTCGCGGAGCCTAGAGAGATCGACCGTCTCAGTCAAGTTAAAAACAGCGGCACATGGAGGTTATGTTTTTGTTGGTCTCACCGCGGCTTGAGTTTATACAGACTATCGATATAGCCGCCGTCATCGAGCTCTTTGATAAAACGATTGTCGACGAACTCTTCCACTTCGGCGCTCTTCGCCCTGGGATTTTCTTCCGACGAACATAATACTAATTTTTTTTATTTGGAAAACGAACGTCAACTCCCCGTTCTCCTGAAAACAAGCCAGTCGCGATTCGGACAATACTGACACGTCTTAAGGAATCTCTGAACAAGTCATCTAGCAAGTCGTCTAATAACGAAGAGCAGAAAGACCGACAAGGTGAGGCGGGAGGAAAGAGCGTGGGGGAGCAGACAACGTTTGCGAGTTTGGCGTGGGCGAGAAAGAAAAAGCAGAGCA
>SHYW01000011.1 GCA_009692615.1 Deltaproteobacteria bacterium
CGGCCTCAACCACGGTGATCTCGCTGCGATATACTCGTTGAATTACGTCTAGTCGTTTCTCGTCTTTCATTGTCAGGGTTGTCATCCTTCCACCCTGACATAATTACGTTGCCGTTAACCCCTGACATAATCACTTTGCTACAACAAAACGATTCTCCGCGCGTTGACACTCCGCGCGCACTAGCGATAGATTAGCGGTCAATTCAACACGAGGAGAAAAACATGGCCGACGCACATGCCGTTCCAGAAACCCCTGAAGTCATCGCTCTACACAAACGCCTGGCGGAATATTCCCTCGGCGGCCACTGGCAGTCGCGCGAGCAGAACGCCAACTTAGTGCCGTACCTTTGGCCGTGGTCGGCGATTTATTCCTGCTTGATCGAGTCCGGCGAGGTGATCAAGCTCGGCGGCATCGACGACGCCGCCAAACGGCGCACGGTGCAGCTGGTCAATCCGTCTTTGACATTGAAAAAGTCCACCAGCCGGACGATTCAAATGTCGATCCAGCTCGTCAAGCCTGGCGAGCGTGCCGAATGCCACCGTCATACCGCCGATGCGCTGCGCTTCGTCGTCGAAGGCGACGGCACCGGCTACACCAACGTCGAAGGCGAGCAGATGCTCATGGAGCCCGGCGATTTGGTGCTCACGCCCAATTGGACCTGGCATGACCACTACAACTGCAGCACGAAAAATCTCGTTTGGCTCGATGTGTTGGATGCCCAACTGACCGGTTATCTCGATGCCAACTTTCACGAGAACTACGCCGAGGGCCCGGCGCAGCCGATCGTCAAACCAGACGGCTACGGCCGCCATCAATACGGCGCGATTCGCCCGCGCATGAACAACGCCAGCAACGCCGCGCTACCTTACAACTACAAATGGCGCGACGCGTACCGATCGCTGAACGAAATCGCCGCCGCCGGCCAACGCGATCCCCACGACGGCGTCCTGCTCGAATACGCCCATCCGATCACCGGTGGACCGACCATGCCGACCATCGGCTGCTGGCTGCAAATGGTCCCGCCGGGCGAAAGCACGACGCCGCATCGCCACACCAGCAGCACGATCTACCACGTCGTCCAAGGCGCCGGCGTCACCAACGTCGGACAAAAAAAAGGCGCCGGCAAAGAATTGTCCTGGGGCGCCCACGATTGTTTCTTCGTGCCGTCATGGAACTGGCACCATTTCGAAAACAAGTCGAAGACCGAACCGGCGATCATCTTTTCCGTCACCGACCGGCCGGTGCTGGAGAGCTTGGGACTGTTCAGAGAAGAAGCGGCGTAGAAGATCAAAACGATCAACCACGAAATACGCGAACGAAACGAACCCATGAAATTTTTCCGTGAATCTATTTCGTGTGTTTCGTGGTTAGTCCCTATATTTAGCAAAGCATGGATGAGCTGTTAGCCGCGATCGCAGCCAAGAAAGCGCAACTCGACAAGCTACGCACCTTGTCACGAGAGGTTTTGCTCGCGCTGTAGAAATCCTACGACGTCGATCTGACCTACACTTCCAACGCTATCGAAGGCAACACGCTGACGTTGCGCGAAACCGCGGAACTCATCGAGCATGGCATCACCGTCGGCGGCAAGCCGTTGCGCGACCACCTCGAAGCTGTCGATCATTACAACGCGGTGTTGTGGATGCGCGAATGCGCGGCGAAAACGAATCCTATCGATGAACACATGGTATGCGAACTCCATCGACGCATCGTCGCCCGCAGCCAGCCGGAAATTGGCGGAATCTATAGCACACTGCCGCGCCGTATCGCCGGTTCGCCTGTCGTTTTTCCGAACCCTGCGAAGATTCCGCAATTGATGAAGGAGTTCGGCGCATGGCTAGTACAGGCAGAACCGCTACCCGCGCGAAGCTTCGATGGCCATTTTCGCTTAGTAGCGATCCATCCGTTCAGCGACGGCAACGGCCGCACCGCCCGCTTGCTGATGAACTTAATATTACTTCGCTCAGGCTATCCGCCAGTGGCAGTGCGCCCGGAAGATCGCAAGATCTATCTCGACGCACTCGAACACGCGTCTTTAAGCGACGACCTCAACCCATTTCAGACGTTCATGCATCAGAGATTGGATTCCACATTGGAGGAATACTTGATTTCCCTGAAGGACGCGCAACCCGCGCAATCGGAATCCGACAAACGATCTTAGCCCGAGGCGGCGATCAAAATGACCCTCAAGGATCCAAGTCTTTCAAACCTACGCAATAGCCGCGTCGTTGATGTGCTTGAATTGGTAGGGTGTGCTTCGCGCACCGGTCGGTCTGGCAAAATCTCTCGCAAAGGCGCAGCGATCGGAGAAGAAGAAGCGAATTTGTTTGTCTACTGTTATTCTTTTTTTCCGAACTTGGCGTCTTTGCGCCTTGGCGAGAGAAACTTCCGAATCCGAACGCCTTCAACTTCCGAGAAGTTTGCGCGAGCCGCGCAAATTTATAACTATAGTAGAATGAAGGGCACGAACTTCGGAGATTTGGCCATCCGAACCCTTCGTGACCTTCGTGGTGAGTTACACGCCGGATAAACTACCAACCACGTGAGACGATCCACTAGCGTGCCCGCGCTTTGAGATCCCAGCCGTAGGCGTCCTCACCGGGATTGGCCTTGAAGTCGAACTTGTTACTGACTCCCTGCAAACCTTGATATTGGTACAACCATGCCATCGGCGCTTCGTCCATCAATAACGACATCGCCTTCTGCAACAGCTTCACGCGTTGGGCGGGATCGAAACTCGCTTGCTCGGCGTCCAGCGCGGTGTCCACCGCCGGGTTGGAGTACTCCAGACGCTTGGTGACTCCGGTGCGAAAATACTGGTGCAGATATTCGCTCGGATCGACCACCGCGCCGCGGCCGAAGATATACATGGCAACTTTGCCGTTCTGAATGGCGGCGAAACCGCTGTCTTGATCCTGGGTGCGCAGTTTGGCGCGGATGCCGACGGTGCCGAGCATACCGGCGATCGCTTCAGCGACATCCTTGACCTTGTTGTACTGTCCGAGCGGCACCAGGAAGTCGACCTCGAAGCCGCTGGCGAAGCCGGCCTGCGCCAGCAATTTTTTCGCCTTCGCGGGATCGATATTGTATTTGGGACGGATCTCCGAGCTGTAGCCATACTGATCCGGTCCTACCGGCGCGTCCATCGGATAGGCGAATCCCTTGAGCACATTCTGCGTCAGCGCCTTGCGGTCGATGGCGTAGTTGATCGCCTGGCGCACCAGTTTGCTTTGGAACTGCGGCACCGAAGCGTGCATGCCCAGAAACATAATATTGATCGTCCGCGCGCTCTCGATGCGCGCCAGGCCGGTGACACGCGGCGCGCTCTCCGGCGGCACATTCGAGATCAGGTCCACTTCCTTGTTCAACAGCGACGTGATCGCCACCTCCGACTCGGGAATGTTGCGAAAAACAATTTCATCCACCGTCGGCTTGTGATCGCTGTGCGAATACGCGGGATTCTTTTCGACCACGAACCACTGGCCCCGCACCCATTCCTTGAACTTGTAGGGCCCAGTGCCCAGTGCCAGCTTATCAGCGGCGGCGGCGCCCAAGCGATCGTAAGCGGCCTTGTTGGTGATAAAACGCTGGCCCAGGCGGAACAACAGCGCGGCGTCCGGTTTCTTGGTGTGCAAGCGCACGGTCAATGGGTCCACCGCTTCGATGGCATCGACATGGGCGATGGATGTGACCTGTTTGCTATCGGGATCTTTCTGAATGCGCGTGAAGGAATGCACCACATCGGCGGAAGTAAACTCGCTGCCGTCGTGAAACTTGATACCCTTCTTGAGCTTGATCAGCCATGTGCTCGGATCGGGATTGCTCCACGACTCGGCGAGGATCGGCACGATGCGTTTCTTGCTCCAGCTCCACTCCGCCAGCGGTTCGATGACATGTTTCCAGGTCGGATAGATCTGCGTCGTCGAGTGGCCGTAAGGATTCAGCGTCTCTACCTGCACGCCCGGCAGAGCGATGGAGGCGCTAACCTTTTGATCGGTCTTCGCGGCGGCCAGCGCTTGGCCACCGAACGAATACAGGACAGACAAGACAGACAAAATTAATAAATGAAATTTTACCATGGCACCTCTGCTCCCAACATTTCTTCAATCTTCGAAACCCAAACAGAATTAGCTCTTGAGCTACACGCGCTCAATTTGTCGCCGGCATAACCGCTATCCCGCGCGGCCCCCTCGATATGTTTGCCGTGGCACTTTGTCAAATATTACCAAAATCGTCGACTCCCGCCGTGAGCATGCATATCACGACACAGCTTCTCCAACAGCAATGGTAAACTCATATCTCTCACAACCCAGCAGGGAGTCAAGGTGTTCAGGGTCGGACTTTTACGTCACAACAAACTGAAAAGAAAGTCTAGAAATGGAAGTCTGACCCGCAATCCTCAATGAACTCAATCCGAAGGAAATACAGGGAAAGAAGAAACTTCTTTTCACAGGAACCTCTGTGCCTGCTTGACCTGTCGGCTAATGGGCGCCCCCAATCACTGACCGCGGACGATGACGTGGTAGAGAAGTCCGGTCGCGAAGACTCTGGGACGGCGGGCCATGAGGAGGGATTAACAGAAACACGGGATCAATGTCAAGATTGTAATGAATGTTATGTCTGACCCCAAATCCCTCGTACGAATCCCTCGAAGCAACAGAATGTAATTCGTCATCAAACACCAAGCAAGAACATCGACACCGAAGCGGTTCAATTCTTCGGCCATAAAATCCAAGTAGGAACTTTTCTCACTATCGCTTTGGAAAATAGGAATGGACCGCACGCCCCCGCTGCGTGACGTGATGAGGAGAACCAGACGCTACAACCCTGGAAATTCGCGCCGTGCGCAAACCCTAGTAGAGCCCAATGCCTTCAGCCAAGAACAAATTGTATTGTGTCCCCGGAATTCTATCAGAGGTCAGATGATACGACCGGTGCAAGCATCCTATGCCGCGCCCACAATGTTAACGCAGGCCCCCAAATTGGGAACGCTACATAACCCTGGTACATCAAACCTCCGCTTGATATTCCAGATGCGGCCGCAATGCTGGCTGCGTTTGGCGAATGTGCCCAAAGCCACCCAACGGCCAATACGTATACGACTTCAAGAACCACAACCGCCAATAGAACAAAAGGCCAGTTGATTTTCTTTCGAATCAGTTGAACTCCAGTTACAAGGAGGAGCAGGTAAAGCACGGCACAGATCGCAGACATCCTGTAGAACATGACGTAGAACTTTGAAAGGTCAGCTTTCTGCCCGAATCCTTCCAGTGTCACTGAATAATCCAAAATAAGTGTCGAATAGTTAGACCAAAGTCCAAGAGCCGCAAGTATGATCGTTGTGAGACCCACAACCATTAATGCGCACTGCGGTATTTTCCTGGTGGTACTTTCGCCCATTTTTACAACCTATACAGCTCCGCCGCGTTTTTCCACAACACTCGTTCGCGTGCTTCCGCCGATACTCCCTTGAAACAATGATCGATGGTTTCCTTAGTGCGCGGCCAGGTCGAATTGGCCAGCGGCAGATTCGCCGACCATAGGATGCGATCGGCGCCAATGTAATCGGTGAACGGCGCGACCGGATCGTACCAAGAATTAAAAAAGCACTGGCGCTTGAACATTTGCAGAGGCGTGAGGTCGTAGCCTTCGCGGTGAAGGCCGTCATGTTCGAATTGATGATCGGCCCATTCTAAATAGAGCATGCCCCAACTGAGCGCACTCTCGGCTAACACCAAGCGCAGTTTCGGGTGGCGCAGCAAGACCCGCGAAAACGAGTAAAGCGAAATAACGAACACGCTCGACACCGGCTTGGTCGCCGCGTCGACCGCCGCGGCCAGCGCCGGCTTCATCTTCGGCGGCAGCGGTGATTGTAATTCCGGCGAGCCGCCGGCGTGGAGACAGACCGGCACGTTCAATTCTTCGCACACCGACCAGAGCGGGTCATATTCCGGACCGCTGATATGCGGAACGTTGCGCAGATGCATGGGCAAGGACGGCAAGATCACGCCGCGATGACCGCGCGCAACCGCGCGCTTGATCTCGGCGATCGCCGCTTCCACCGGCCAGATCGGCACCAGACACTGCGGAATGAAACGCTTGCTGGCGCTGGCCCATTCGTCGATCAGCCAATCGTTGTAAGCTTGCACGCAGGCGATCTCCAACTCGGAATCTTGCAAGCGGCCAAACGTCTCGCCCGCCAAACCAGCCACGGTCGGGTAGAGAACAGAATAATCGATGCCCGCCGAGTCCATCGCCTTCAACCGTTCGGAAGGCGTGTACGCCGGCGCCGGCACGTCGGCCCAGCGTTTGGGATCTTCATTGCGATCCGCCATCAAGGCGCCAGCCCGCGCACTGCGGCCGTCGAGAAGCATTTGGCCGTCGACGAACCATTGCTCGCTGCCATCCTTCGCTTTGACTAAATGCGGCACCCGATCGGCAAATTTTTTCTCGACACGATTTATCCACAGCTTGGGCGTCTCCTGAACATGATCGTCGACGCTGATAAAGCCATATTTCAAATGCATGCAAACCTTCCTCTCTAAAACTGTTCACCACGAAGTTCACGAAGGACACGAAGGGTTCGGATTATTTTTACTCCGAACTTCGTGCTCCTGGTGTCCTTCGTGGTGAGGTCGGCTTTTCTCCCCAAAGAAACACTTAGGCAGGTAACACCGCGTCGATCTTGTACAGCCGCACGGCGTTCTCGTATTGCATCTTACGCCGGTCGGCTTCGGGCACGCCGGTGAGCACGCGCTCGACCTCGCGCCAAGAGTGCGGATAGTACGACGCCACGTGCGGAAAATCCGACTCCCACATGATGTTGTCGACGCCGATGTCGTCGCGCAGCTTGATGCCTTCGGCCTCGAACCAAAAGTTCACGTACATCTGCCGGCGCACGATTTCGCTCGGCCTCGTGGTGATGCCTTCGGTCCACAAGTGGCGGCTCTCCCACTCGTGATCGCAGGTGGCGATCACGTAGTTCAAGCTGCCGACGCCGGCCTCGGGAAACACGCTGATCAAGCCGGAAAACTTTTCGGTGATGCCGGAAAAAATAAATTGCGGCACGATCTGCGCCGGCGTCACCGCCGAAGTCGCGGTCTGCGCCGAGTGCGCCTGGCGCGGCGAGTAACCGCTCCACTTGCGCACCGACGCGCCCGCGCTCAATCCGGCTGAGCCGTGAAAATGAATCGGCAGCTCCAGCGCCTGACAAACATCCCAAACCGGATACCAGTAAGGATCGGTGATGTGCGGCAAGCCCTTGGGCATCTCGCCCATCAAGTTGACGCCGCGATGGCCCGCCGCCGCGGCGCGCGCGAGCTCGCGTTTGATCGCTTCCGGCGAACTCAAGTACGGCACGATCGCCAAGGGCACATAGCGGTCGCTGACGCGATACCATTCGGCCAGCGTGTCGTTGTAAGCGCGCACGACATCCAACTCGTACTCGACATCGCCGAACTCGAAGAACGTGCCGCCGGGCGGGTTGGGAAACAGCACTTCGGCGTCGACGCCGTCGGCATCGAGCATCGCCAAGCGCGCCTTGGGATCGTGATAGGCCTTGGGAATTTCTTCGTAGAGCTGCGGATAGGTCGGAAACGGCTCGCCCATCAACGCCGGGCAATTGGCGACATCGCCATGACGCACCTCGCCGTACACGGTCCAGCGGTCGATGCGCTTGCCGTCTTCTTTAGTCTCAACGATCTTGGGAATCTTATCGCCCCATTTAGTCGCGAACATGCGATGCGTAAAATCGCCGCGGTCGAAACCCGCGTGGGAATCCGCGCTGATGAGTTTATGTTTGATCTGCATTGTCCCTCCGAAAATCTAAATCAGTAGTGGCCTACGGCCACTCTACCAAGTCATATGTACTATTATTTCGAGAATCCAGACCACCAATGCTTCGCCACTAGGCGTGTCGCGACACGCCCCCTACACAGGAATTGCTCTGGGTCTCTTGCAGTTACTGCAAATGGCATCTTCTACTCTGTGATCTCTGTAATACTATCCATGATAATTTTCGCGCCTTGCGCAAATTTTCTGTGTAGCCGATCCGAAGGGCGACCAGCCGGTCGCCCCTACGTCCCTTTTGTGGCCTTTGCATTCTTTGCGGCCAATCTTCTTCGGTTGCGGCTTTGCCGCGCTAGGCCCTCTGTGGTGAATAGTCTTCCTTCACCTTTTGCCGATGGTCGCCAGCAGCTCGCCCCACTTCGCTTGCAGCTTCTCACGATCTTCAACGCCAAACACATTGGTCTTGGCGAACTGCTCGCGCCAGGCGAACGGCTTGCAAGCGTTGATCAACATTCTGCCAACCGTCAGATCGCCTTCGGCGCGCCGCGCCGGCGAGACGCGCGGATCGAGATCGGCGGTCCAAGCATCGCGAACAACGTCGACGGCGGTCGTCGGATCGACGCGCGTGCACATCGCCCACAGAACTTCTTCTTGATTGGTCGGATCGATGTCGTCGTCCACCGTCACGTAGTAAGTCTTCATGTCGCCATGGCGGAAACCCGCCGCGGTGATCAGCGCTTGCTTGGCGTGGCCGGCGTAGCGCTGCTTGAGCGACACGACGGTGAGCAGGCCGTTGTAAAATCCCCACACGCCGTGCACGTCGGTGATGCCGGAGCGTTCGAGATGCTCCCAAAGATGGACGTAGTTGGTGAAGTTGCTCCAGTTGATCGGCCGCAGCGGCGGCGCGCCGGCGATGATCGGATTGTCACGGTAGTAAATGCGCTTGATACGCACCACCGCTTCCGGTCCCTGATGCGTGTAATAGCCCGGCCACTCGCCGAAAGGTCCTTCGACGGCGGTCTCTTCGCTCTCCGGTGGAATTTCGCCTTCGATGACGATCTCGGCGTGGGCCGGCACGGGTAAATTCGTCAGCGGCAACTCGACGACATCGACGGGACTGCCGCGGTACGCGCCGGCGAGTTCATATTCGGAAGTCCCAAACGGCGGCGACATCGACGCGGTCATCCAGGTGACCGGTTCGCAGCCGAACACGACGGCCACCGGCGCGGCTTTTCCCGCGCGCCAATATTTTTGCGCGAGAATGCGTCCGTGTTTTTGCGGATTGATCCACAAGCTGACGCGATCGCGCCGCTGGATCATCGCGCGGTAACAACCCATGTTGACCCAGCCCGCTTCGGGATCGCGCACAATCACCATGTCCTGAGTGCCGATGTAGCGGCCGCCGTCGCCCGGATGCCAACGCGGCGCGGGGAAACTTTCGATGTTAACGGCGGCGCCTTCTTGAATGTTAGAAAGAATCGGTCCGTCTTTGACAACCCGCGCGGGAATCGGTTTCGAATCGGCGCGCTTGTCGCGCCAGCGCCGCAGTAATTCCAGCGGATGAATATCGAGCGGCAATCCCATCGCCAAAGCGAAGCGGCGTAGCGTGCGATTAGCGTTCGCGGCAACCCGAAAGCCGGCGGGGAAACCAGCGAATTTATCGAACAGCACCATCGGTCCATTCTTCTCAGCCGTAAGTTCAGTCAAGCCGCCAACATCCAGCTCCAAATCCGCGCCATCGACATGCAACACTTCGCCGACCGCGTCCGCCGCTTTGATGAAATCGCCCAATGAATCGAATGCCATTTCTCCTCCGCATAAAACGGTAAGGGGTAAAGGGTGAGGCGTAAGACGTAAGGCGTCCTCCCAGCCTAAACCCCTTACCCTTCACCCTTTACGATTTCTTCGCGCGCAGCGCGGCGTAAACCTTTTCCGCCGTGATCGGCAGATCGCGAATGCGCACGCCGACCGCGTCTTCAATCGCATTGGCGATCGCCGGCGCCACCGGCGAGATCGGATTCTCGCCGATGCCTTTGACTTTGTACGGTCCGACGCCGCTGCTGCTCTCGACGAGCACGGTTTTGAGCGCGGGAATATCTTTGACGTTGGGAATTTTATATTCGCCAAAGTTGGCCACTTCGACTCTGCCGTCTTGCACTGGCAAGTATTCGATCAAACCGTAGCCGACGCCTTGCATCACGCCGCCATCAATCTGGCCCTGATGGCCGACCGGGTTCATGATCACGCCGGTGTCATGCGCCGTGGTCAATTTGCGTAGCGTCACTTCGCCGGTATCCGGATCGACGGAGACTTCGGCGACCTGCGCGGCGAACGCCGTCACCGGCGAGTGCTCTTCGTCTTTGTTGACCGCCTCGCCAACAATGGCGCGGCCGACGCTTAATAATAATTCGCACCAGCGCCGACGCTGTTTCGATTTCTTGTCAACCAAGTGCTCGCCGTCGAGGGCGATGTCGGCTTTCGACCAACCCAATAAATTTTTCGCCAAAGCGAAAAGTTTTTCTCGCGCATCGCAGGCCGCAGTGAACGCCGCGCCGCTGGCGACTCTTGTGCCGCGGCTGCCGCCGATGCCGGAATCGAAGGACGCGCCCAAGTCCGTATCCAAAGTGTCGATGCGAAACTCTTCCGGATCGCAGTGGAGTTCCTCCGCGGCGATTTGCCGAAGCGTCGTGTAAGTGCCCGTGCCTTGCTCGAACAAGCCCGTGTGGATCACCATCGTGCCATCGGCGTTGAGAGAAATCTGCAGCGCCGTGTTGCCGCCGCCCGGTCCGCGATAGCCCATGGCGACGCCGCGGCCGACGTTTTTTGCTTTCGGTGAATTGTAACCCGCGGCGTTCACCGCGGCATTGAGCGTCTCCTTGGCTTTGATGGCGCGATAGTGGCTGCCGGTGAGCGTCTCGTCGCCTTCGACCATCAAATTTTTCAAGCGAAACTTCACCGGGTCCATGCCGACTTTGCGCGCCACACAATCGATGTGCGATTCCGCCGCGAATACGCCTTGGGGTTCGCCCGGCGCGCGCATCTGGCCGCCGGGAATATTGTTGGTGTAGACGCGAGAGACGGCGATGCGCGCATGCGCCGCGCGATAACAGCCGCCCGCATGGCCGACGCCGCCGATCACCGCGCCGGGACGAAAGCCGCCGTAGGCGCCGGCATCGAGATAGGCTTCCATCTCGTGCGCGACGATGGTGCCGTCGCGCGTCACGCCCGTCTTCAATCGCATGACGGCGGCGTGGCGAGGCGCGCCGGCGATAAACTCTTCGCGGTACTCCATCACCATCTTCACCGGCCGGCCGCTGCGCTTGGCGAGTAAGTAACAAATCGGCTCGTCGATGGGCGCGCCCTTGCCGCCGAAGTCGCCGCCGATAGCGACCGGATTGACGCGAATTTTTTCCTTAGGCAGATCGAAGGCCGCGGCCATGCTCGACTTCAAACCCTGCGGCACCTTGCAAGGCGACCACATTTGAATGCGCTCCTGCTCGTCGATCCAAACCAGACAGCAGTGCGGTTCGAGAAACGCCTGATGCACCCGCGGCACAGTGTAAGTATTCTCGACGATGACGTCGGCCTCGGCGAAACCTTGACTGATATCGCCGCGGGTAAAAACGTCCTGCACGAAAGCGTTGGTTGGCTTGTCGAATTGCTTGGGCAAACCTTTGTAACTGTTGACGTTGGGATGAATCAGCGGCGCTCCCTCTTTAGCTGCCGCCACCGGATCGAACACCGCCGGCAATTCTTCATACTGAACGTCGATCAACTCCAGCGCCTGCTCGGCTTGCTCCAGCGTATCGGCGGCAATGGCGGCAACCCGCTCGCCGATGAAGCGCACCGAATCCTGCGCCAGCACGGAAATATCCCGATAGCGCCGGCCGTAGAGAATGCCGCGGACATCGTTGCCGGTGAGCACCGCGCGCACGCCCGGCGCTTTTGCCGCCCGGCTGGTGTCTAATTTAACAATGCGCGCATGGGCATGGGGACTACGCAAACATTTCGCCCACAAAGTTCCCGGCAGCAACACGTCCGAAGTGTAATGCGCATCGCCCGTGACTTTGCCGGTATTGTCGATGCGCGGTGTGGATTGACCGACGACTTGGTAGCTCATAAAAACTCCTTAGAAAATTGGAGTGATGGAGTATTGGAGTACGGGAGTATTGCTGGTCCGAGAACCCATCACTCCATTACTCCATTACTCCAATCTTACAGATACCCCTTCGCCCGATAATACTTCGCCGCGCCCGGATGGAGCGGCACGCGCAACGGACATTTCTCCGTGCTGTGACAAAGATTTTTCATATTGAGCGGCCGGTCATCGTCGACGGGAATAATTTTTCGCCGTTCGTCGATGGTTTGCGCCGCGGCGTAGGCGACGCGATTGGGCAGCCACTTGTGCGTGACTAACGCCCAACCGCTGTAGTCGATGGTCAAGATATCTTCTTTTAATTGTTTGAAACGCTTCTTCGGCAACACAGCCCGGCTGTAGCCCATCGCTTCGAGTTTTTTCACGATCGCCGGTTCGATGGGAATGATCTCGTAGCCGTTCGCCAGCGCGAGATCGAGCCAGCCGCCCTCGGTACTCACGCCTTCGTCGAAGATCGCCGTCAGCGTCCGTTTCTTGATCGCAGTCATCCGCTCCTGAGCGAAGGGTCGTCCGCACTCTTGCACTCGCCCGCCCCACTTTTTGATTTGTTCGAATGAGAAACCGTAGAAGCCGAGAATCGTCGCGATCGCAAAGTAAGTGCCGTTGTCGACGCCGGACAAGCGCGTCGAGACATGCAGCGGAATCTTTCGCCGCACGATGTCGGTCAACGATTTCACGCCCAAATCCTTCGACACCACCAACGCGATACGATCCCACGACGGGAAGCAGCCGAGCACGCGCAGCTCCAGCTTCTGCTTATAATAACCTTTGCCGCGGTAAGCCATGGCGACCATCGCCGACGGATTGACGTAAGCGATATCGACGCGGCGCATGCCGACTTCCAGCGGCGCGCGCATGCCGCCATAAACATCGCCGTTGATGCCGATGCGAAACTCCAGCGGCCCGCTGTCTTTCTTGCCGGCGGTGAGCGCGACATGCAGTTGGGTCGCCAATTGATCCGAGCACTTGGTGAAAATGCCCGCGGCAAGTTCTAAACCGGTGGTGGCTCTGATTTGCGGCGGCGCGAGATTGGTCATCATAATCGTTCATCCCTCTCATTTCACGCCCAGGTTGAAATGTCACCAGCGGAACCTACATGGAGCCGATGATAACTGTCAATCAACGCCGCACTGTTGATAACGGAGCCGCGAATGTTGACGATGGCCGCGTCGCGGCCAAATTTCTCAAACAGCTTTAGATGCTGCGCCCGCTCAGGCGCCGCCGGAAGAAAGATTAAACCACGAGACACACGAAAATCACGAAACTCTGAGAACCTTTTCGTGTCTTTCGTGGTTAAGAAGACTTTTCTGAGCGATCACGCGGAAGCGTGAGGTTGGCGCGAAGGATTATTTCTGGACAGCACGTTCTTTAGTAAGTCGCTCGGCGATCCACATGGCGACTAAATGGCGCGTATGGATTTGCTTGTTTCGAGCTATGCGCTTCAAGCGGTTCAGCGTCTGCTCGTCGAGAGCGACCGTGAGCATCTTTGGCGGTGGCCTCCGAAGACGGACTTTCACGGGCTGAGCATCGCCGAATAATCGCGCAAACTCCCCGTCGGAAAGTTTGTCCCATCCGGCCGCTACACGTCTCAAAGCCCGGGTTTGCGCCGCGGTCAACTTCTGCGCCATTGCTGATACCTAGCACAAGGAAATATGGGTTTCGAGTCTTTATCGGACCGGGCGTACACTGCAACCCGTCCCTACGTTCTGACAAGCAGACCCTAAATAATCTCCGCCGCTTTGAGTTCCGCCAATTTCTCCTTGGAGAAACCCAACTCGCCGCAGTAAATCGCTTCGTTGTCTTCGCCCAACTTGCGGCCGAGAAAATCCACCGAACCGGGGGTGTCGGAAAATTTCGGCACGACATTCTGCACGATCGCCTCACCGAGGTCGGGGTCGGGGACGCGCACCATCGCTTCGCGGGCGCGGTATTGGATATCGCGAAAGGCGTCTTCCATGTCGAAGACGGCTGAATAGGCGACGCCATGCTTGTCGAAATGCTCGATCACTTCGTCGCGCGTGTGCTGTTCGATCCAGGCGCCGACGACGCCATTGCACTCGATGGAATTTTCTACCCGCGCCGAATTGTCGAGAAATTTAGGATCGGTCGTCATATCTTTGCGCCCGATCGCTTCGGCCAAGCGCAACCAAACGCTCTGCGTGCTCGCGGCCAGAGTTAAATATTTACCGTCCTTGGTTTTGAACATGGAACTCGGCGCCACGTAGGCGACGCGATTACCGGTGCGATGATGCACGGTTTTCATCTGATCGTACTGGATCGGATCGAAGTCCAAGAAACGAAACACCGCTTCGAACAAACCGAGATCGATCACCTGCCCGCTACCGCCATGCTGATCGCGATGATAAAGCGCCATCATGATCGACAGCGAACCGAATATGCCAGCGATCAAATCGCCAAGAGGATAGCCTGGCGACATCGGCGGGCCGTCCGGCTCGCCGATCAAATTGGTCAGCCCACTCATCGCTTCGGCGACCCGGCCGAAGCCGGCGCGATTTTTGTACGGCCCGGTCTGACCGAAACCGGAGATGCGCAGCATGATGATGCGCGGATCGATGCCACGCAGCACGTCGGGACCGATGCCCCATTTTTCGAATGTTCCTGGGCGATAATTTTCGACGACAACATCCTGGCCTTTGACAATCTGGCGAAAAATCTCGCCGCCCTCGGGCTTACCAAGATCGAGAGTGATGCAGCGTTTATTGCGCGCCACCGACTTCCACCATAGCGGGATGCCGTCCATGATCGGTTCGAGCTTGCGCTGGCCGTCGCCATTTTTCGGATGTTCGATCTTGATCACTTCAGCGCCGAAGTCGGCGAGCAGCACCGTCGCGAACGGCGCCGCCACCATGTTGCCGGCGTCGATCACGCGCACGCCCTTGAGCGGTTTGTTGACGCTCATCTTGGTCAATGGAAAATCGTAGTGTTCTTTAATGTAGTCAGCCATGAATGGATTTACGCCTCGTTTTTGAATCGCCACATTGTACACATAAAAATTAGCGGAAATAAACCAACCGGAGCGGATCGAGAGGATCACGTCAAAGAGCTTCGGTCCTGGAAATTTAACCGCAAAGGACACAAAGAGCGCAAAGTTCGGAGTTTATTATTTCTTACCTTTGCGTCTTTGCGCCTTTGCGAGAGTAATTTCCGAACCGGGTTGACCGCAACGACCCGGCTGGCCTATATCCAGTGCAGCAAATTAATTTTCTGGAGGAAACGAAAATGGCAGAACCGGCAAAAATCGTCACCGGCATCGGCAAGGCCGACCTGCACCGCATATTGGTGCGCGGCTATGACTTGAACAAAGACTTGGTCGGCAAGATCACTTTCACCGACATGACCTCGCTGATCCTGCGCGGCCGCTTGCCCACCGCCAACGAGGCGCGAATGCTCGACGCGCTGATGGTCATCTTGGTCGAGCATGGCATGATCTCTCATGTGGTTGCGGCGCGCTTGATCTATCATTGCGCCCCGGAAGCGATGCAAGCCGCGGTGGCCGCCGCGCTATGCGGCGCCGGCAGCGTCCATCTCGGCTCGTCGGAGTGGTCGGCAAAGATGCTGCTCGACGCACTGCCCAACGACACCCAGAACCCCGAGAACGATGCCGTCGCGACCAAAATCATCGACGACTACACGACGCGCAAGCAGCGCATACCGGGCATCGGCCATCGCACCCACGCCGAAGGCGATCCGCGCGCCGAGACTTTATTTAACATCGCCAAAGACACCGGCGTCTACGGCAAGTATTGCGAGCTGATCCAGTGCCTATCCAAACGGTCGAGCGAACGGCGCAAACGGCTGATCCCGGTCAACGTCACCGGGGCCATCGCCGCCATCGCACTGGACATGGGTTACCCTTGGCAAATTACCAAGGCTTTCGCGTTGATCGGCCGCACGCTCGGCGCCATCGGCCACATCGCCGAAGAAATTCAAAACCCCATGGCGCCGCAAATCGATCTCGCCATCAAACAAGCGCTGGTCTACGAACCGGTGCGAGGCTAGCACAGGTTTCGAGACCGGAAATTACTCTCGCAAAGGCGCCAAGCACGCAAAGTTCGGAACTTCTTAGTTCCTATCCTTAGCGCCTTTGCGTCTTTGCGAGAGATATTCCGAAGCCCGGTTGCATTTTCCTTCACCCCATCGCCAATTTGAACCCCGCAAGGCTTTCTGATGTAATGCGCGAAACTGAAGGAGAAACGAATGAGCTACCAAAATATTTTGACCGAGCGCATCGACAAAGTCGCGCTCGTCACGCTTAACCGGCCGGAAAAACTCAATGCGCTCAGCTACGAACTCGCCTGCGATCTCGAGGAAGAACTCGGCAAGATTGAAAATGACGACAGCGTTCACGTGGTGGTGTTAACCGGCGCCGGGCCGCGCGCCTTCACCGCCGGCGGCGACATTCATCAAATGGTGAAATCGACGCCGGAAGAAATGGCCGCGCGCACCGATCAACGGCGCGAGATGAACTGGCATCTGGCGACGTTTACCAAACCGATCATCGGTGCCATCAATGGACTAGCCTACGGCGCCGGCGCGCAGTTGACGACCATGCTCGACATTCGCATCGGCTGCGAACACGCCGAGATTCAATTTCTCGCGGCGAAATACGGCCGGGCCAATTCCACATGGTCGCTGCCGCTGGTCGTCGGCATGCCCAAAGCCAAAGAGCTGCTCTACACCGGCCGGCCGATCAAAGCCGAAGAAGCCCTCAGCATCGGCTTGCTCAACCAAGTAGTTCCCTGCGCGAATTTGTTGACCAGCGCCATCGACATGGCCAAACAGATCGGCGCCAATGACCCACGCATGGTCCAGGGCATTAAGAAATTACTCGACGACGACGTCGGCGCCCCCTGGCGTGAACGTTTCGACAACGAACAGAGCGCGCGCAAGAACAAACTCAAAGCCAACTCGCCGAAAGAAGGCTTCAAAGCATTTTTGGATCGCAAAGGAATCCGCTAGATGTATCTTTCGCAATTCGCGCGACTAACCAGTTGCAATTCCGTCATACCGGCGCAGGCCGGTATCCATCTTTGTCTTCGGTTCACCAGCATCAACCTGGATGCCGGCCGGAGTCTATCCTGAGCGCCGTCGAAGGGCCGGCATGACGATCTAACGCACCAGGAGAACTCCCATGTCCCTCAGCGTCGCTGAAAACGAACTGATCACTCACGTCGGCCCCGGCACGCCGGGCGGCGAAATGATGCGCCGCTATTGGCATCCCATCGGCTTCGCCAGCGAACTCAAAGGCCGGCCGCTACGCCGCCGATTGCTCGGCGAAGACCTCGTGCTATTCCGCGACGATCGAGGCCAGCTCGGCATTCTCACCTTGCGTTGTCCGCATCGCGGCACGTCGCTGGAGTTCGGCCACATCGAAGACGGCGGCCTGCGCTGCTGCTATCACGGCTGGCTGTTCGCCACCGACGGCAAGATCATGCAAATGCCCGGCGAGCCGGCGGACAGCACTTACAAAGACCGCATCAAGCAAAAAGCCTACAAGCTCGAAGAGCTGGGCGGCTTGCTGTTCGCCTATCTCGGTCCCGAACCCGCGCCGCTCTTGCCGCGCTGGGATGTGATGATTCGCGAGGACGGCGTGCGCGCCCTTGCCGGCCGGGTGATGCACTGCAATTTTTTACAGGCGGTGGAAAACAGCGTCGATCAACATCATTTCAAATGGCTCCATCGCACGCCGAAAACGCGCCTGTGGTCGAATGAAAAACTAACCTCCGATCCGTTCGACTATGGGATCAAAGCGACTTTCACTCGCACCGTCAGCCAAGGCTCGTTCATGACCAAAAGTTTTTTCCTATTTCCCAACATGAACAAGGTCGGTTACCACTTGAACGAAGACCACCCCGCCGCCTTCGCGGCGACCCATGAAGGCTACGAAGCGCTGCGCTGGCGTGTGCCGGTGGACGACACCAACACGATGCATTTCACGCTTTACTTCGCGCCGATTGTGAATGGCAAAGTCACGGCGAAAATCCCCAAGGATCAATCGGCGGAAGGTTTAGGCGACAGCGTACTCGGCAAATACCGTTGGGATGAAGAGACCAACTGGATCGCCCGCGGCGATCAAGACCGCTGCGCCCAAGAAAGCCAAGGACCGATCTTCGACCGCAGCGGCGAACACCTCGGCGTCTCGGATGAAGGCGTGATCCAGCTGCGCCGCATGTTTAGGGAATGCATCGAGGCCGTGCAGAACGGCCAAGACCCCGTCGGCATCGTCCGCAATCCCGAGGTCAACAAAATGATCACCATCGTGCCGGGGGAAATTAAAGTTGCGTGATGTTGTCCCATGGGTCAAGAAACTTTCCGATTCGTCATACCGGCGAAAGCCGGTATCCATCCTTGTCCTTAGGTTCGCCGGCAAAAGCCTGGATACCGGCCTGCGCCGGTATGACGGAATAGGACGCGGGTGAGTCTAGTATTGTGAATTTTTGAATTCATCGAATTGGAATTGAACAGCAACACTTCGGAGAAAAGTATGAAACAGTCCGTCATCGGAGTTTTCCAGCTCAGTGGTCCGCTGCTCGCGCTATTTCTCTTCGGCGCGTCTCATCTAAACGCCGCCGACACGCTGCAATCGCTCATCGCCGGTGCGAAAACCGAAGACGAAATCACTTTCATCGCCGGCGCGCAGACCTTCGGCGGACGCAAAGGGCTGGCCGATCTCGAAGCGGCATTCAACAAACGTTTCGCCCTCAAGAGCAAAATCAATTTCGCCGCCGGTCCCGACATGAACGCCCGCGCGGCGCGTCATATCACCGAGATCAAAGCCGGGCGCAAAGTCTCCTCCGACATTTTCCTCGGCTCCCAGTCGCATCAGGCGCTGCTGCACAAAGAAAACGCCCTGGAGAAAGTAAACTACGCCGGCCTCTTTTCTTGGGTGACCAAGGAGATGGAAATCTTTCCTGGCGAAACCGTGCTGACCTACACATCGCCCAACGGCATCGTCTACAACAAAGATTTGATTCCCAAAGACAAGGCGCCGAAGAATTACGCCGATCTCGTTGACCCGAAGCTGAGTCCCACTTGGGCCGGCAAGATTGCGATTCCGCCTTACGTCGCCTGGCTCGCCGAACTCTCTCTCGTCTGGGGAGCGGACAAGGTAAAAGATTACGCGCGCAAGCTCGTGGCGATTAGCGGCGGGCGCTTGCGCTACAGCGAAGAAGAGCGGGTCGTCAGCGGTGAGTTTCCCATCATGGCGAACTTTGGCGATGCGCTTAGCGCGATGTGGTCATGGCAGCCCAAAGGCGCGCCGCTGGTCGCCTTGCCCGGCGTCTCGCCGATCAACACCGACTATTTTCAGTTGAGCGTGCCGAAAAATGCCGTCCATCCCAACTCGGCAAAACTTTTCGCCGCCTTCATGACTACGCGCGAAGCTCAAGACATCATGCAGAAGCACGAATCGCGCAGCTCCCATTTGGTCGAGGGCACGTTGATGCAAAAATACCTCAAGGATAACAAAGTCGCCGTGCAAGAGCCCAAACTGTCGATCAGCTACTATCTTAAGAACGAAGACGCCGAAGGATTACAGTTCAAAGAGGAGCTGGCGAAAATTTTGAAAGGGTCATGAGAAGTCAAAAGAATCCCTCGATACGCGCTGCGCGCTACTCGGGAAATCGGTCGACTTGAATCCGATTCCCCGAGTAGGACCGAAGGTCCGTATCGAGGGGCCTTTACACCTGAGCAGCGCAAAACACTGGACACTGATTCAAACGAACTAAACCAGGAGCGAAAACCATGTTGTCCAAAGAAGAAAACCAACTGATCACCCACGTCGGTCCCGGCACGCCGGCCGGACAAATGATGCGCCGTTATTGGTGGCCGGTGGGTTTTTCCGAACATGTCAAAACCAAAGGCAGTCCGGTGCGCGCGCGCTTGCTCGGCGAAGACTTCGTGCTGTTCCGCGACGGCGCGGGAACTCTCGGCATGGTCGATCTGCATTGCTCCCATCGCGGCACCTCTCTTGAATTTGGACGGGTGGAAGAGAACGGCATCCGCTGCTGCTACCACGGCTGGCTCTACGATGTGAAAGGCAAATGTCTGGAGCAGCCGGCGGAACCGGCGGACAGCACTTTCAAAGAGCGCATCCAACATCCCGCGTACAAAGTCCAAGAGCTCGGCGGCTTCATCTTCGCTTACATCGGCCCCGATCCCGAGCCGCTGATGCCGCGTTACGATTTGCTGCTCGAAGAAAATGGCGAGCGCGTTATCGGCGCCGGCACGGAATATTGCAACTGGCTGCAGCGCGCAGAAAATTCCGTCGATCAAACTCATCTAGTCGCGCTGCACGCCCCCGAGTATCCGCATATGGCGCTCAAGCGGCCGGAGATCGGCTGGGAAAAAACCGCCTACGGCGCCAAGATCACCATGCACGTGCCCGGAGTGTCGAAACCGAAACATTCGCATTGGGTCTTTCCGTCGCACACGCGCCACACCACCGCGCGCAAAGGACGGATTCCCGACCACGCGATTCGCTTTCGCGTGCCCACCGATGACACCATGACGGCGACCTACTGGCTGCGCTTTACGCCCTACACGGGCGAGGATCGCGGCAAACCGCTGGTGCTTAAAACCATCGGCTTCGAAGACGACAAGCCCGGCGTTTACACCCGCGTCGACGACGGTTGGTGGGGTGTCGCCTCCCACGACCAAGACCGCGTCGCCCAAGAAAGCCAAGGGCCGATCTACGATCGCAGCAAAGAACATCTTGGCGCGTCGGATGAAGGAGTGATTCTTCTGCGCAACTTGATCAAGGAATCCATCGAAGCCGTACAGCAGGGCAAAGATCCGTTCTGGATTCTGCGCCAACCGGAGCAAAACGAGCGCATCACCTTCGACGCCAGCATGGCCGAGATCGGCGCGCTGGGATAAGCCCGGCGCTAGCTACTTACTTCACCGACCGCGGCAAAACATTGGGCGCTATAGATTGATCTCCGTCGAATAAAAACTTTCCAGCAGCCGTTTGCGCAGCGCCGCGTCGCCGCCGGGGAGGCGGTCGAACTTGGTGGTTTGATCGGTTTTACTTAGAATGCGCCGGCCTTCTTCATCTTCGGCCATGCCGAGCAAGATCGTTTCCAAGCGACTTGCGGTCGCGATGGCGAGATCGGCGCGCACCGAAACCAAATGGCGCGGAAATTTTTCGGTCTGGCCCAAAATATTAATGTCGGCCTTCTCCTTCGCACCCAAGTGCGCGTAATCGTCATCACTGAAGGCACCGGCGTCGGCCCGCTTGGTCATCACCGCGTCGAACAATTTTTCCTGCGAATGGGCGAAAAAATAATGTAGCTGCGCCGGTGAGGCATTGGCGTCGAACTCTTTTTTCTCGGCGAGCTTGAGGCCGCGCCGCTGGAGAAAAAACTTCGCCATCAGATAACCCGAAGTCGAACCGGGATCTTCGAAGGCGATGGGTTTGCCGCGCAGGTCGTCGATCCTTCTGATGCCGCTGTCCTGTCGGACAAAAATCAAACTTTGATACTCCGCGAGGCCGCCCTTCCAACGGCGCAGCAGCGTCTTGCCGGCGTCGTGCACGTAGTTGATCGTGTAGGTCGGATAGACGCTCTCCATGTAGAAGTCGACGCGCTTTTGTTCCAGAAGCTTGACCAGCTCAAAGGGCGTCGGTGCGACCACCACCTTGGCTTCGAGGTTCGAACCCGGCGCCAGCTTGCGCGCCACATACGTTACTAAATCGCGAAAATGTTCTTCGATGGCCGTACGGTTGATTTCCGACACCAATCCCAAATTGAGCGTTTTCACCGCCGCCTGATTGCCGTTCTGCGCGTGGGCGTCACTGCGCCAACCGAACGCGACCGACAATGTCATGGTGAACAACAGCCGCCAGCCGACTACTTTTCCAAAGTAGCGCAAAGTTCTTGACGCCATCGAGGGATTTCTCGTAGAGATGTTCATAGTCATTAGGCTCTACAAGATTGCTGGAAACTTGGCAAGAATAGAATTACGGAGGTCTCATGCGCATCGCACTTGGATTACCTAGCCGCATCGCTAACGCCTCGGGCGCGTTGATGCTCGAATGGGCCACCCGCGCCGAGCAAGGTCCGTTCTCCAGTTTGGTGGTCACCGATCGCGTCGTATCGCAAGCTCTCGAACCGTTGTCGGTGCTGGCCATGGCCGCGGGCGCGACAAAAAGAATTCGGCTGATGACCAGCGTGGTCATCGGTCCGACGCGCGAAACGACCTTGCTGGCGCGCCAAGCCGCGACCATTGACACGCTGTCCGCCGGCCGACTGACGTTGGGCGTCGGCATCGGCGTGCGTAAGAACGACTATCTCGCCAGCGGAAATAATTTTCATCGCCGCGGCCGTTTGTCGGAAGATCAATTCGCGCTGCTGCGCCGGCTCTGGGCGGGCGAAAAGTTATCCGAGGAAACCGGACCCATCGGCCCACCGGCAGTTCATCCCAGCGGACCCGAACTACTTATCGGCGGCTACGTGCCGGCCATCGCCCAGCGTATCGGCAAGTGGGGCGACGGCTACATGGCGCCGGGCGGCGGCGAACCGGAAGCGATGGCGAAAATGTGGCGGGATATTCAACAAGCGTGGAAAGAAAACCAACGCCAAGGCCAGCCGCGCTGGGTCGGCGCCAGCTACTTCGCGCTGGGACCCAACGCCAACGATCACGCGGCGCGCTATATCAACGCCAACTACGGCTACAATCCCGAGCTCGCAAAGCGCAGACTCAGCGCGCTGCCGACCACTGACGAAAAGTTGATCGAAGCGATCCAGCGCCAAGCCGACATGGGCGTCGACGAATTTATTCTCCGCCCCTGCGCCGAAGATCTCGACCAAATGGACCGCCTCGCCGAAGTCGCGGCGAAAATCGTTTGAACTGCGGTGGGTTTTTAATCCGTCATACCGGCGCAGGCCGGTATCCATCCCCGATCGAGATTGCTGTAGGGGCAAGGCGCGCCTTGCCCTCCTGGATTTTCAAGTTCAGATTTTTCTCTCGCAAAGCATGTCCTGAGCAAAGTCGAAGGGGCGCAAAGACGCCAAGTGACGGGCAAGGCCCGTCATCCCGAGTGGAGGCGAGGGATCTCAGAAATATTTCTCCCTTCGGTCGAAATGACGGCTTTCCCGATCGTTCGCGCCTTTGCGCCTTTGCGGGAAATCATCCGATGTCTTTTCTTGCGTCCTTTGCGGCCAATCAGCATCACCGCCTACTCAGCCCCGAGAAAAAACCGCTTTGCTCAATGCGCCGCACGAACGACGCGTCGAAGATTGCATTGGCATCGGTCTGCTTGGCTTGCGGATACTGCAACGAAAGAATATCCAAACCGCTGCGGATCACTGACAGCAAAGGCGTCGGCACCAGCTCCATCTCAGCGAGCGTGTTCTGATAGGTCTCTTCAAGAATCTCGTCGGCCGCGCCGCGCAGGTTCTTGCGCATGACCGCCAGGCTCTTCTCTTTCTGAGTTTTAAAAATATACAGTCCTTCGATCAGAGTTTTCAGGAAACGCTCGATCAGCTCAGGATTTTTCACGACTGTCTGGCGCAACGTCGTAACCGTGTTAGACGGATACGTGATGCCGAGCTTTTCGTAATTGACCAGCTCGCGAAAACCCAACTTCTTGGCGCTCAAATTGAGCGGCATGTTAAGCGGCGCGGCGTCGACGATGCCGCGCTCCAAGGTTTGCAAACCGAGCGCGGGTTCGCCGACGACCAAAAGCTTTACGTCGCGGTCGGGAACCAGTCCCAGCTTCGCGCGCAAAACATATCTGATGATCGAATCGGAGATCGAACCGGCGCGGCCGACGCCGATGGTCTTGCCGCGCAAATCTTCAGGACTTTTGATCTCCGGCTTTGAATAGATCGCGCCGCCGACTTTGTTCATGAAGTTGGCGACGATCACTTGATCCTTGGCGCCGACGATGTGCGAAGTCAGCGCGCCGCTGCCGGTGGCGATGACGATCGGCACATCGCCGCTCATCAGCAACTGCTGCGGCCGCATTCGGCCGGCGTAAACCGCTTTGAGATCGATGCCGTATTTCTTGCCGAGGCCGTCCTCCACGGCGATCCACATCGGCGTGTAATGGCCGGAGAAGGAAGCGTAGCCGACTGTGACAGGATCCAATTGCGTTGCCGCGACGGCGCTCGCGACGAAAGTCGAATACCAGCCAAGGACAGCTACAAGACAGAGAATGATTCCAAGCATCATCGCTCACCGCCAGTTAATTCGTCATGCCGGCGGAGGCCGGCATCCATCTTGGCATTCGCTTCACCCGCAAAAACTTGGATTCCGGCCTGCGCCGGAATGGCGGAATGAAGAGCAACTGCTGGTCGACGAATTCCGCACCCGCCTGAATACCGCCGAGGGTCATTCATCTATGTTCGCGTCGCCACCGGCGCGATATAGCGCTTGAATAATTGCAACGCCACCTGCGGCATCGTCTCCGACAAAAGCCCAACGGCGTAAAGTAAGTAAGACGAATCCAAAAATAATTGCGGATCGCGCGGCCGTAGCGCTTGCACGCCGTGCCGATCGGCGTCCGAGCGCTGGGCTAGGATGTAACCGGCGTGGGGATTGTGCACGAAGACGCCGCCGATGCCGATTAACGTGCGCGTGTCGCGCATGTCTTTGCCATAATGCACCCACGCCTCGCCTTCGCGCGCGACCACGCGCTCGCGCCGGCCGACGTGGCGCTCGACGGCGATGGTGACGGCGTTATTGGCCAGCACCGCGTCCGCGGCGATGTGCCACTTTTCCAGCGGCACCGTGCCGGTCTCTTGGGTGATCTGTTCGATGTAGTCGTTTAGCTGTTCGCGCTCGACGACGGCATCGGGAAATCCATCGCGCAAATCGTCGAGCAGTTTGTCCAAGCCGACGCGCCCAACAATTGTCGCGGCGTTGAAACGAATTCCCAGATCGCCTTCGACGGTTCGTTTCGCATAGGACTCAGCCAATCCTTGAGCGATGACGTTTTCACCCTGCGGCTGACCGTAGCCGATGGAATGAACGTCAGTGGTCGCGCCGCCGACGTCGACGACCAACATGTCGCCCCAGCCTTTTTCCTCGCCCGTGCCGTCGGCGCCGATGCGCACTCCTTGCAGCACCGCCATCGGCGTCGGCAAAACCACCGGCACCATGCCGGTCAACGCGTCGAGCCCCTTCGCGTGGGTGATCCGGGCCATAAAAATTTCCCGAATCGCTTCGCGCGCCGCTTCCACCGCCAGCTTGCCCGCTTTGGGCATGACGTTATCGACGACGATCGCTTCTTTGCCATGTTGTTTCAATTCAGCGGCAACTTGGTCGGTGACGGCTGAATTGCCCGCGACGACAATCGACACCGAAAGCATTGAGCGCGCCAACAGACGAGCGTTGTGCAAAATAGTTTCGCTATCGCCGCCGTCGACGCCACCGGTCAGCAGGATCATGTCGGGGCGAAGCGCTTCGATCTCTTTAATCTTGTCATCGCTGAGCTTGAACGCGGTGGAGCCGACGATCTTGGCGCCGGCGCCGAGCGCCGCTTGATTCGCCGCTTCGACGGTCAAGCCGGGAACGTTGCCGACAACCGCAATGCGCAAACCTCCCGCCGCGCTGCTCGAAGCCAAAACTTTATTGCCGGCGAGCATCGACAAATCTTTCGGCTGCGCGTCGAATATAGAATGCTTTTCGTGCAGCAACGTCAGCGCGCGCAGCAACCCTTCGCGCACGTCGGTCGACACCGTCGAAGGCGATTGGCTCCGGCCAATGACTTGCGCCCGAGTCAAATCGACAGCCGTGACCTTGGTAAACGTGCTGCCGAAATCGATGAGGATGGCGAGTGGGTTCATGGGAGAATCGGATCAATGAAAAATAAAAAATGTAAAATTAAAAAAATCCTCGGCTCGAAGCCGCGGGATTCGAACAATGTCGAATGGAAGTTGACTACCCTTTCCGTCATTCCCCCGAACGCGGGAATCCAGGCGAGGGCGGACACGCAGGTCCGCCCCTACAGAAAAAACCTGGATGCCCACTTTACCGTCACCCCGGTGAAAACCGGGGTCCATCCCCATCCCCTTCAGATGGATACCGTTCTCCAACGGTATGACGGACCTTTCCCGATAGAAACATTCACTGACCTCACTTTCTAACTTGATTCGCCCGCGCCAGCAGTTCGTATGGAAGCGTGATTCCAATTTGTTTCGCTGCCTGCAGGTTAATGATGAATTCAAACCTCATCGCCTGCTGTACAGGCAACTCGGCAGGTTTCGTTCCCTTGAGGATTCTGTCTACGTAGTGGGCTGCCTTGCGGAACAGGTCATCGAAGTCCGCCCCGTAGGACATAAGACCGCCCTCATCGACAAACTCCTTCTGGAAGTAAATAGCCGGCAACCGGTATTTGACGGCAAGCTCGACGATCCGCTTTCTTTCCGCGAAAAAGTTGCGAGCGCCGGTCGTCATAATCGCGCCCACCTGCTTCTGCTTGGCGGTTTTAAAGGCGCTCTCTAAACCTTTGGCGTCGACTTGAGTCGCGATCTCCTCCAATTTTAGCTTCAGAAACAAAGCCGCAGGCCTGAGCTCTTTTAGCTGGAGGTCTGTTATTATGCTGGTTCCCAGCGGCCGCAGAAGCCCAACTCGGCTGAGCTTGGGGACTGCGTCCTTGAGTATCTCTAGCCTTTTGGTATTTAGCTCGGGCGATAAATTCGAGAAACCGGTGACATTGCCCCCCCGGCCGCGCCAGGCTGGCAACCAAACCTGCACCCACGGGGTCCGCAACGTTCGCCATCACGATGGGAATGGTAGTCGTGACGCTCTTGGCCGCTAACGCCGACGGTCCCGATGCGACCAAAATCAAATCAAGCTTAAGTCGAACCAGCTCCGCCGCAAGCTCACGCAGGCGCTCATTCTTTTGCTCGGCATATCGGTACTCAATGGTGAGATTCTTTCCCTCGATCCAGCCGAGCTTGCGCAGCTCCTGCCGGAACACCTCCAAGAGCCCTGCGCTACTAGAAGCAGTGCTTGGATCCAGCAAACCGATGCGAAAGATTTTCCCCGACTGCTGCGCCTCGGCGAGAGAAGCAGTCGTCAGAAAGAAAGTTGTCAGCAGCCGGATGGCGGTTCTTCTATTCATTTTATCTCCACAACTTTTCATTCTTCACTTCTTACGACCCACGATCGCTTCACAAAGAAAAATCCGAAAGTCTTACTGTTGCCTATTGCCTATTGCCTGATGCCTTCTTCATTTCATTTCGCCGACGCGATCATGCGGTACAGATCCATGATGCGTTTGTCGCGCAGCGTGGTTTCGACGTCGCGGTTCAAGTCCGCGCCGCGGATCAAGCCGATCTCCAGGCCGAGCTTGTCGGCTTCTTTTAAAAACTGCTCGTCCTTGGTCATCGCCGCGAAGGCGTCGCGCAGCTCTTTCACCCGATCCGCCGGCACTCCGGGCGGCAGCGCTATCGCTCGGCCGATGTTCTGCGCCGCGGCGAGCGCGCTCAGCAAACCTTTACTGCCCGCCGGCGCAAGCTCGGCTATACTCGGCACTCCCGGCACTCGCGGGTCGCGGACTTTTCTCGACGTCACCAGCGGCGTGATATAGCCGCTCTTAAGCCATTCCCGTTTGGTCGCCATGAGCGAACCGGTTCCTTGGGCGCGGCCGTCGAGCGCGCCGCGTTCGATGTCGAGCAAGATTTCCGGCGTGCCCGGATATCCTGGGATCACGCGAAAATCCAGACCGAGAATCTGCTCCACCACCTTGACGACAAAGTTGCTGGTGTGGTCAAGGGACTGCGCGCCCATGCGCGGCTGCTTGCCTTCCTTGTTGGCTTTTTTGATCAGCTCCAAGCTCGCGTACGGCGTCGCGGATCTAACGTAAACCGTCTGCGCTTCGTCGAGCGCCTGGCCGATGTAAATAAATTTCTCCAGATCGAACTTGATGGCATCGTTGTGTCCGGCCACGGCGAAGATCGCGCCGGTGTTGATGTTGCTCATCGTCAAACCGTCCGGTTTGCGCAAATTATAAAGTTCGTTAACGGCGATCAGTCCGCCGGCGCCGGGCTTGTTGACGACGAGAATCGACGGCTTGCCGGGAATATACCTTTCCAGATGGCGCGCGAGCAGCCGCACGGTCTGATCGGTCCCGCCCCCCGGCGAAGAGCCGGCGAACAGGGTGATCGTCTTGCCGGCGTAAAAACTTTTGGCTGGTTGCGCGCGCAGCGGTGAAGCCGCGAGCAGGCCGAAGAAAAACACGCAGACAAAAATCTTAAGTGTAATTCTTGCTGTCGTTTGCAAATTCCGCCCTCACCCTAACCCTCTCCCACTTCGTGGGCGAGGGAACAAATCAACGATCGCCAAATCTGGAATTTGGAATCTGCAATTTGAAATCTGAGATGCCGAGCGCAGCTCGGCCTAATATCCCCAGCGCGTCTCAACGGTTTTGAGGCGCTGAAACTCTTCGTCTAATTCTTTGCGGCCGCGCAGCTCTTTAAACGCTTCGTCGACCAGATCCTGCGCGACAACGTCCTTGATCGCGGGGACGTTATAGTTAAGCTCGCCCAACCGCTCTTCCTCTTTGAGCATGTCTGCGAAGCCAGTGGCGCGGCCGTTGAGTGGAAACGGCATCGCTTCCAAATCGCGCAGGCTGCGGGCATGGGGGTTGGCGCGCTCCTCTGGGTCCGGGCTCGACAAGCGCAAGCGCTTTTCGAGCCGGTTGATGTACTCGTAGTTCCTCGGCATGTCGCGCACGAACCAGTAGGAACGGATCATGCCTTTGAGAAAGGCTTTGACCATATCCGGCCGCTCTTCGAGGATTTTCCCAGTCGCCGCGATGATCCGTTCGGGACGGCCGTCGGGATATTGATCCGCCGGCGAGACCAAAATGTTGCAGCCTTCTTTGAGCAAATCTTCGGCGTACCACGGCGGCACCGGCGCGCATTCGACCCGGCCGCTGCGGATCGCTTCGACATGCAGTTGGGAGGCCACGCCGAGGCGCACCCACTCGACATCCTTCTCTAGATTCAACCCGGCTTTGACCAACTGAATCTGAATCGCCCAGTGGCGAATGCTGTTGTAGTCGCTGATGCCGACGCGCTTGCCTTTGAGTTCCGCCAGCGACTTGATATGCGGCGGCGCCACCCAGACGTTGGTATGTTGGTTGCGCCAGCCGGCGATGATGTAGAGATCGGCGCCGCGCGCGCGCTGATAGAACACCGTGCGCGACTGCACGTCCAAGGCGATGTCCACCGACTTTTCTTTCATCGCCTGGGAGATGCCGAGCTTTTCCAAACCGAACGGCACCATGGAATCGGTGAGCAGCTCATAGGCATGGGAGCCGCTGTCGTTCTTCAAACCTTCGTCGTAAAAAAAGTTCATCTCATGTGCCGTCCGCACCGGCACTTGATGCAGCATATGATAACAAGTCGGCGCAATGCGCAGTTTTCCATCAAGCATTTTAGTTTCTCACTTCCCTGGATTTTTCAGCGAATGTTAATTTCAGTCGCGAGCTCGTCCATATCAATAAAAAAGCCACAGCGCCAACAACCCGGCGAGGGAAATAAGCGTGACAACCTCCAGCGCAGTTCGCTTCCAACCGGTAAGAGCGAAAGTAATGCGCGGCACATGCTTCGGCTTAGCTTCTATCGGCGCACTGGTGCTAACTTCGTCGCCACCATCACGCAGCAACGGCAACGCCCGCGCGACATCTTGCCGCTGCACCTGAACTTTGATCTCGCCAGTGCCAAGTGCGCCAGTCGCCGCATCCCGGTCGTCGACCAGCAAACACTCGATCTTCGCGGCTTCCAGCTTGGCGGCGATCAGCCGCGCTTCTTGGCGCCGATGCACCGTCGCGATGGTGATGTAGCCGAGCTTTGAATTGTCCGCTGCGTGGGCCATGGTCTGCTCACCTTTCTACTTGCCAAAATAATTTCTGAACTCGTCGAGATATTTTTTATAACTGACCTGCACTTCTTCCATCGCCAACGGCAGGATCTTCTCCGCGTTGATCTCTTTGAACGCCGGGTCCAAACCGGCGACGTTGCTGCGGCCCGGTAGCCGCTGTTCGCGCGCCAACAACTCGGCGACCTGGTCGGAGAGCATGAAGTCGATCAAAAGCTTGGCCGAGTTGGGATGAGGCGGACGCTTGGCGATCTGCAACGTCGCCGGCTGCACCACCAGCGGATCGGGATTCTTGATCCAGTCCACCGGCGCGCCTTTTTTCTTGAGCATCTCGGCGGCGTGGCCGCGGCCGATGTAGACGGCGAACTCACCGGCGGCGAGCAACGCATTGCCGCGGGCTGAAGATTCCGAGCGCGGTTCATGCTTCGACAACGCTTGCATGAGCTGCTTGCCCTTCTCCGCGCCGTAGCGCTTCATCATGCCGGCGTACCAGGTTACTTGCTCCTGTTCCACCGCCAGCCGTCCTTTGTATTTCGGATGGGCGAGATCGGGCCAATCCCGCGGCCGCTCGCTGGCGGGAATCAACTTGGTGTTGTAGATGATCGTCATCGGATTGTAATAGAGCGTCGTCCACAAACCGTTCTTGTCCTTGAACGCCGGCGCAAAGTTCTTGCTCTCCGGCGAAAGATAAGAACCGGCGATGCCCTGCTCGATCAACACTTGCGTATGAAACCCACCGCCAAAGTTGAGCACGTCGACTAAATATTTTTTGGCGCGGTACTCGGTCATCAAGCGCTGCAACATCTTATCGCTGTCGGCCTTGTACTGCTTGACCCGGAGAAATGGATATTTGCTTTCGAACAGCTTCCAAACGTTCTGCGCCGTATCCGTGCGCAACGTCACGTAAGCTTCGATCTCGCCGCCCTCTTTCTTCGCCGCCTCGACAATCTTCGGATCGCTAACCTGCGCGTAAGCGCTCGCCGCCAAGGCAATCTGCCCACTTACGATCACGCCAATCATCCCACGCATGGCAACCTCCAAAATTCTGACCACTGACTATTTCTTATAAAGCGCTCGGATAAACCCACTATCATCCAATTTCTTCACAAACGACGGCTCGACGATCAAAGTCGCATCGGTTTGCTTGGCCTGCGGATATTGTAGCGAAAGCATGTCCAAGCCGGCTTTGACCACTGCCAATGACGGATAGGGCGCCTCGTCGATAGTGGCGCGCGTCTGTTGATAAGATTCTTCCAAAATATCTTCGTCGGCGCCTTTCATGTAGCGCCGAAACACCGCCATGGTCTTGGCCTTGTTGGACTTGAAGATGGAGATCCCTTCAATCAGACATTTTAAAAATTTCTCCACCAAGTCGGGATTGCTGGCGACGGTTTGGCGCAACACCACAACGCTCGTGTACGGATACTCGACCCCGAGTTTATCGAAGCTTGCGAGTTCGTGAAATCCAGCGTTGCGGGCGATGAACAAGTGCGGAATCGACATCGCCGCGTTCCAACGCTTGCAAGCCGAGAAAAGGTTCGCCAGTGGGCAGCAACTTCACGTCCCGGTCGGGAATAAGTCCGAACTTGCTGCGCAAAACATATCTCACCGTGGCATCCAAAAACGCCGCCGGCCGGCCAGTGGCGATGGTCTTGCCTTTCAGATCTTCAACGCTTTTGATTTCCGGCTTGGCGAATAGCGATGTGCCAATTTTGTTGGTGATCGTCGCGACCAACACCTGATCCTTGATTCCCACGATGTGAGAAGTCATCGTGCCGGTGCCCGAGGCAATGACGATGGGCACCTCGCCGGTAGCGAGCTGCTGCTGCGGCCGCACCCGGCCGGCATAAATCGCCTTCAAATCCAAACCGTACTTAAGCCCAACATGCTCCTCGACCACGATCCAAAGCGGCGCGTAGGTCGCCGTGATATTCGAATAGCCAACAGTCAAAGGTTCGAGTCGCGCGGCGCCAAAGGCATCGAAGCCCACAAGCAACACAGGAACGAACAGCAAAATCGAACCAAAACACTTTCGCCCATCCATCACATTACCTCGTGCGAAATCTCCGAACTTCTGACAACTGCCCACTGACCACTGACTACTTCCGATTATAAAGCCCCCTAATAAACCCGCTATCGTCAATCTTCTTCATAAACGAGCCATCGACCATGGCGCTCACATCGGCCTGCTTCGCCTGGGGAAATTGCGGCGTCAACATTTCCAGAGCATTTTTAAATACCGCCAACGTCGGATGCGGCGCTTCGTCCAGCGTCGCCACGGTGTGCTGGTAGGTCGCGTCGAGGATTTCGTCGCTGCTGCCGCGCTGATACTTGGCCAAAACCGCCATGCCTTTCTGCTTGTCGGTTTTGATGATGTGCGTGCCTTCGATCAAACACTTCAAAACTTTCTCGATCAACTCCGGCTGTTTGGTCAAGAGCGGCCGCAGTACCGTCACCGTCGAGTAAGGATAGGTCACGCCAAGATTGTCGTAGTTGGCGATCTCGCGAAACCCCATCTTGCGCGCGACGAACATATACGGCGCCGACATCCCCGCCGCGTCGACCACGCCGCGCTCTAGCACTTGAATCGCCAGCGCCGGCTCGCCGGTGGGCATGAACTTCACGTCGCGATCCGGCACCAAGCCGAACCGGCTCTGCAGCACATAGCGGGTCATGACATCTTGAAACGCGCCGGGCCGGCCGGTGGCGACGAGTTTGCCTTTCAACTCTTCGACGCTCTTGATGTTCTGGCGGGAAAAAATTGCCGAGCCTACTTTATTCGTGATGGTCGCCACCATCACCTGATCTTTGACGCCGACGATATGCGAAGTCATGGCGCCGGTGCCGGTGGCCAAAACGAACGGCACATCGCCGCTGGCAAGTAATTGTTGCGGCCGCACCCGTCCCGCGTAAATCGCCCGCACATCTAAACCATACTTAGCGCCCAAGTGCTCCTCCACCGCCACCCACAACGGCGCGAAAGCGCCCGCGAAAGTGGAATAGCCGATGGTCACCGGTTCGAGCTTGGTCGCGGCGAATAGACGCGACGTTGTGAATAAGAAAGCGAGAACGACGAATAGCGCAGCGTGGAGTTTTTCTACAAGCATGTTTCGATTTGCCATCGTGGTGCGGCCAAGTCAATCGGTGAGGGCGAAGTCGTATCACGTATAATAAATCGTCAATAACTGAACAACCCTCGGCTCCAAGTCGACTCCCCTTCCGTCATTCCCATGAAAACGGGAATCCAGGCGAGGGCGAGTCGCGACCCGCCCTACGGCAAAAAACCTGGATACCGGCTTTCACCGGTATGACGATTCGGTTTATCTTTGTTGCTGCAAACACGGCTCCGATTCGTTTCACTAACCTTTGGCCGAAACTTGCTTTGTCTGAATCTCTGCTCCGATATCGATTTGCAGTAAATCTTCGCCGACCAGCAACGGTCCGTCATATCTTTTTCGCGTCGCCGGGATCAAGTCCTGCGCCGTCGCGCTACCGAACAAGAGCAAATGATTGTAAACCGCCAGTTTCGGTTTTGTCCGGGCGAAGACTTCGCCGGCTTGCTCGGGGGTCGTGTGGTTGGCGCCGATTCTTTTCAATTGCTTGGGATCTTCCGCGGCGCCGCCGGCCACCGCCGTCACTTCATGAACCAAGAGATCGACGCCTTGGGCATGGCGAATCAAGTTTTCATTGAATGTGGTATCGCCCGACAACACCACCGCGCGATTTTGGTAATCGATACGGTAACCGAAGGCCGGTAATTCCTCGCCGCCGTGATCGACTTCGAAGGCGCTGATCTTGACGCCATCGCCGTCGAAGACCACGCCTTCGGAAATTTCCTGCGGCGCCAACTGCACCCCATCCGATTGATAACTTTTACTGCGCACGCGAATATCGACGTGAAACGCCAGCGGCAGATGCTCCATCATCTGCCGCGTCCCCACCGGTCCGTAAACCGCCAGCGGCTGAGCGCGCATGCCCCAAGGCCGGCCGATCCAACCGGTCAACCAGAGATCGGGAAATCCGACGACATGATCCGAATGATGGTGGGTTAGAAACAATCCGTTGATGTCGCTGAACGGAATGGCCAGCTGATGCAGCCGCTGCATGGCGCCTCGGCCGGCGTCGAAAATAAATTTTTGCCCGCCGACTTCCACCAGCGTGCTCGGTCCGAAGCGATCCAAGCGCGGCGGCGGCGCGCCGGTGCCGAGAAGCGTCACGCGAAAAATATTGTCATTGGTTTGCGCCATACTGTGCTCCGTAACTTCTACGCTGGAAAATTTTAAGTAACGCCAATGCGGCCGCCAAACTTATTTGAATTTGATGCCAAGCTCCGTTTGCGCCGCGCGTAACGCGGACAGATCGACAAAGTCGCTGACGAGCGTAGCTTGTTTGAGTTCGAGCAATTCCTTGGTGTCCTGCACGACCAAGCCAAGCCCGTCCATCGGAATCCCACCGTCGGCGTTGTAAACCCGCCAGATCGAGTCGTAAGTCGCCGCGGCGATCTCCGCGCCGGCGCGCTGCCATTCCATGAGAAACTTGATCGTGCCGTCGCGATTGCTGCGAATATAACCGTTGGCCTTGATGCCGGCTTTGATCATTCTTTTGATCTCGTCCGGTTTGTCCTTTAGCCGCTTGGCGTGAATCGCCAGACCGCTCTGCGGAAAGCTCAGCAGCTCATGAGTGCGCGCGAGCACTATGTAGCCGAGCTTTTTCCCCTCGACATCGAAGGGCGGCGGCACCATCGCGCCGTCGGCCAATCCTTGTTTCATCAACGCCAAGCGCGCCTGGGCCGCGCCCACCGACAGAAATTTGATCTCCTTATCGGGATTGAGCTTGGCTTGTTGGAGAATCATCCGGGCGATGCGCGTCGGCGCGCCGTTGACCGCGCCCACAGCGATGGTCTTGCCGGCGAGATCGCTAAGCGTTTTCACTCTGGCGTGGCTCAACAGCAGCAACGTCGACGACGGCTCGAAACAAGCGACGATCTTCAGCGGCAAGCCGGCGAGCGCGCCGCGAATGCCTTGCGGAATGCCCACCGTGTAGTCGATATCGCCGCTGGTCAGCGCGGCCAACGCCGCGTTGCCGCGAATGAGCACGATCTCGCCATCGATGCCTTCCTGTTTGAGCAAACCGAGCTTTTGCGCCAATGGAAAAGTAATAAATTGCCCGCCCACGTCCGGCACCGCCAAGCGAATTTTATCCGCTGCGTCCGCCAACGTTAACGGCAGCAAAAACCAGAGAATTAGTAGGAACATCGTTAGTCGCCAGTCACTTCGCGGCCAACAGCGATTTCACGAAGCCGCTCTGATCGAGCTCGCGCACCAAGCGGTTGTCGAAAAAATCTTCGGGCTTGGCGCCCTTCGCTTTGGGCGTGGTTCTTTCTAAATCCTGCAGCAATCCGGGAATCCCCGCCGGATAGGGCGGCACGGTGAAGCCGTTCTTGATGCTCAACTCATAGGTTTCGTCGAGCACTTCTTTATCTTCGGTGCGAAAATATTTACCCATGGTCTTGATCGCGAAGGCGCGGTCTTTCATGCCACGCACCGCGCCTTCGATATAAGCGCGCAGAAAGCGCCGGGCGATGTCTTCGTTGGCTTTTAAATAGCGCCGCGTCGTCACCACGCCGTTGACGTGATACTCGACGTCGAGTCCGGTCAGATCCATCAAGTCTCTCAACTTCAAGCGCTTGGCTTGCAGCGTCGCTGGCGGACTGATCGCCGCCGCGTTGACCCTGCCCGCGGCCATCGCCGTCACGGTTTCCGCCGGCCCGCCGGTCTGCACCATGGTCACGTCGCGGTCCGGCTCGAGACCCGCCTTGCGTAGCGCGATGCGCGATGCCAGATCGGACTGGGTGCCGAAGCGCGTCACGCCGAAAACTTTGCCTTTCAAATCCTCCATGCGCGCGATGTTCGCCTGGCCGTAAATCCACCAGTTAAATTTTTTCACGATAGTCGCAAGAATCACCGTGTCGGTTCCCGATAGCGCGGCTTGAATCGGCCCGGCGCCGCCGGCTTGAATGATCGGCAGCTCGCCGGAAAGCATCGCTTGGATCGCCAGTGAGCTGCCGGGAATGCTGATCACCTCGACGTTGAGTCCGTGCTTCTCGTAAAAATTTCCTTCCTTGGCGAACCAAATCGACATCTGCGCCGCCGACGCCGAGCCGCCGCCGACACGAAGCTTGTCGAGTTTTTTCTCTTGCGCCTGTAACGAAAGCGAAGCAAAACAAATCGCGGCAATAGTAATGCAAGTTGCGACTTGGCAAATCTTCATGGGATCTCCCGAGATTAGTGAAACGATTTATCTTCTCACCTATAGCACAGGCAAACCCATTTTTGTCGAGAGACTGATGACGGCGATCAGGATATTCGTCTGGATTTGCACTTCGACTGACGGATCTCCATGGGCACGACGACCATTAGCACACGGATGAGAACAATCGACGAATTTTCACTCCGTCATTCGAGTGAAAACCGGAATCCATGAATTTGAATCCTAGATGGACACCGGCCTTCGCCGGTGTGACGCTGACTGGGTTAAGCGTTTTTAAACGATCGAGACGCTGGTGATCGGCAACTATTGGGGGATCGCCTTTTAATTCGCGGCCGACGGCGCGATCGACACGCCTTGGACGCCGGCTTTCTTGATCGCCTGGGCGACGAAGCCTGAGGCTTTCACGTCTTCGATAAATTCGCGCAGATATTTCACCGCATCGCCGCGCCCCTTGACGATGCCGAGGGATTGTTGGATCGCCATGAAGCGTTCGGGAAAAATCCGCCCACCGGGAACCTTCGGCAGATTCATTTCGAGATGTTGGCGCACGCCGGCGAGCACGTCGACTTTGCCGGACGTGATCAAGTCGATGGCGCTGTTCTGGCTCGACGCCCGCACCAACTGCGCTTTTTTCAACTCGCGGCTCAAGAATAAATCGTAAGCGCTCTTGCCCGACACGCCGACCCGAATGCCGTCGCGATCGACGTCGGCGTTGACGCGCAGCGCCGAGCCGGCCGGCGCGAGATACACGCCTTCGATTTCAATGTAAGGCGGCGCGAAGTCGATTTCTCCGGCGCGTCCCGGATCGACGGCGAGAAACGCGACATCCCAAGCGCCGGTTTTGGCCGCGTCGAACATTTTGCCCGCCGCCTCGAAGCCGACAAGCTCAACCTCCACGCCGATGCGCCGGCCGATCTCCCGGCCAAGATCCACCGCCACCCCGCGCAGCTCGCCGCTGGCGGGATCTTTGCTCGCGAGCACGAGGTTGCCAGAGTTGATGCCGACGCGCAGTTTGCCGGTCGGCGCCAGAGCGGAAATGAGGGAAGGATTTATCATCGGGACCATCCATTTCTCTTCGGTTGAATAGAATGACGCTAGCGAGTTCGGAACCGAGCGTCAAGCATGCGATGCGCTGGTCAGTTTTTAACTCGTAAGCTACGCGCGCGTGAGCAGTTCGAGCAAGTGGCCGTCGGGGCCGTGAAAGTAAACGCCGCGTCCGCCCTTGCGCGTATTCAACTGGCGATTCGTCGGACTGCGCGGCTCGCTACCCCATGTAAGGCCGGCGTCCTGGATACGCTGAAAGATCGCATCGAATTCTTCGTCGCTGACATGAAACGCATAGTGATGCGGTTCGAACGACTCGGCGTCATCGAAGTCGAGTGTCAGCTCATCGTTAACCCGCACCGGCGCGAAGTGTCCCTTAGGTCCGTCGTAGTTGAGACCAAAAATCTTCGCGAACAAACTCGCCGCGGCATCTTTGTCCTTGGCCGGCACAATCGTGTGATTCAGCTTGATCGACATGATCCCTCCTTTTGAATCGTTCAATCGTTCAGAAACGACACTGATGACTCCGCAAGAAATTTATTTTCAACAGGCTCTCGGCGCGCGTCACTTCACGCCGAAAATTTCCTGATAGAGTTTGATATAGCGATCGAAGTCGTCGTAAATTTCCGGCGCGGTAAACGCCGGCGTCACGCCTTGCAACAACGTCGGCGGATCGGGCGGAGTGTCGCTGCGATCGGGAATTCGTTTGAGCCCGCGCACAACCTCTTGGCCGCGCCGCGACAGCATGAAATCGATGAACAGCTTCCCCGCGTTCGGATGGGGCGACTTCGCGGACAGTCCCACGGGATGGAGATTCGCGAACGACGGCGCCAGCGGCACCCACTCCACCGGCGCGCCGCCGGCCTTGAGAGAGTCGAAGTTGTGCATATACGAAGTGAGCGTGCCGTTGAACTCGCCGGCGGCAACCAGTTGGGCCAACAGCGTTCGACCGCCGCGCAGGTTGGGCTGTTGCGCCGCCAACGCGCGCATGAAGCTCAACCCTTTCTCTTTTCCCATCCCGCTGATCGTCGCGGTGAACCATTCATAGGCGCGGCTTTCGATGCCGACTTGTCCTTTCCACGCCGGCTTGAGCAGATCTTCATGCGTTCGCGGAATGTTCGCCTTGGAGACAAGCCTAGTGTTAAAACCAAAAACGCCGTAGGTGGTATAGTTGGAAGTCCAAAAACCCTGAGGATCTTTGAAACCATCGCGAAAGAATTTCCGCTCCGGCGAGTCGTACGCAGCCAGCAACCCCCGTTTCTTGAGTAGATAACCATAAAACCCGGTCGTCGAAACTACATCCCAAAGCGGCTTCCCCGCCCGCGATTCGATCAGAATCTTCTCCATCATCTGGGAATCGGTCGTGCGCTCAAACTGGACGTCGACCTTGGGATATATTTTCTTGAAACTATCGGTCAGTGCTTTGCTGTCCGAAGCGTTGGCGGTGGTATAGAAAACTAACCTGCCCTCCGCTTCCGCTTTATCCTTCCACTCCGCGGCGACTGAAGTCCAAGGTGAAAAGCATACGCAGCCAAGTAGAAACGCCCAGGCCAGCATCAACTGCCATTTTCTCATCACGCATCTTCCTCAAAGAATTTCTAATACAGATCCTTATGAGGGTCCCGTCGTGAAAAAGAAGCGCTGTGGAGTAACCGGTTTCGGCTGGCCAAGTCCGCGAAATGCTCGTGTCAAATCGTATTTTTCCAAACCTACACTCGGGTTTACGCTTATTGAGTACCGTTGATTTGGTTTAAGCCCCAAAGTCAGAGGAACAACAAATGTGCGATTGTCTCGCCAGTAAACGCCGCCTTCACTGCAGGTACGCCCTGCGACCGCGTTAGGATAAAATGCCGGTGAACAACCAAAATTCCAGGAATTTGACATGGGCTGATCGAAAACAACGACGATCTCTGTAAGTGAAGCCGGGACGTTTTCGCTCCCGTCCTCGGGGATCGTGTGAACTGGTTTCGATGGGGTCCCTGTCGGGACCGCTTGTCCAATCTTTTTTTTCTCATTGTCGGTATTCTGCTGCTCAGCCGGAACTTTAGCGACGAGCATATACTCTCGTAGCTCGAAGGATGTTGCTGTACTCTCGGTCTTCCTACTTACAACATTTTTCACATCCGGTGCATACCACAACGTCCACTCACCACAGCCCCGCTCTTTGTTGGCGATAACGGCGCACGAGCATTGGCACTCAAAGGCTCCGAATGTGCCAGCCAAACGCTGTAACAACGCATTCCGTGCGCACAGGGACGCGTGGCGCTTTACTACTTGGGTCCGACTGTCCAATTCTTAAACTTTCACCATCGTAGCGCCACGTTTTACCTATCCAAAGGGGAAATTCTATATTAGCGGGGCGTGCGGTGTTTTTTCGTGTTGTGGCATTTCCGAACTGATAAACCCAGTAGTCACCACGTTGTAGTATTGGAGACTCAGCAACTGGTCCTTTGTAATTTTCCGGCGGAGTCGCAGCCAAAATTGTGAGAGAATAACTTAACCCGATAGCAAGACAAAGTAGCCGACACCATGTAGTCCTAAAATATGCCGCAGCAAAAATCTTTTTCATTTTCACTCCTTCAGACTCCGCGAAACACAAGTGGGGGCGGAAGTGTATTCTAGAATAGAGATTCGTGTCACCTTACTTGATCTACACCTTTCTCTTCAGCGGACTCGGCAGACTGCTCAACAACGAACTGAACATTGTCGGATCGAATCCCACCGCGAATCCCGTCAATGAAAGCAGACCCGCAACGCGAGCGTACTGGTCGGGGCTCGTACTCTCGAAAAGCTTTTCCCCCGGAGTCCCGATGGCAACGCCGGCAATGTACAGGAGAAAGACGACAAAGCTTCTAAACATACTGGCGATCGGATTCTCGGTCCGGTAGGCCATAGAAATCGTCACCAGTTGATGATTTCCATCACCGCCCGCTTCTACCTGCGGTTCATAATCGCGAAAGGTGAGCCGACTGGAAATCCCACCCAGCAGTCCCGCCAAGCAGGTAAGCGTGACCACGTTCGTGTAAGTGTACAGCAACCCCGCCATAAAAAAATTATGAACCGTGAAGGATTTCATCAGCGCCTCGCGGTAGGCAATTGACGGAACCATCAACCCCGCCGCAAACAATAAAACCCACGCGACCACGCAAAACATACCCATCGCCAAATGCAGTGGCTTGTTCATCTAGTGGTTACTCCTTAGAAACTTTCCGCCTGCACAATTCCGGGGACACAATACTAATTTCACGACATCTGTCCTTTACGACTCGTTACATCATCGCGCAAAGATCTTCTTGAAGAACCCTTCTTTCTCCAGCTCCTTCACCACACTATCGTCGAAAAACTGCTCTGGTTTATATTTTTTCGCTTCCGGTCGGGTTTGGGCGCGGGGTCGAGAACGAGCTTCAAAAATCCTTCCTCGCCGGAACTTAACTCGCAGGTGGATGTCTCCCTCGTAGAATCTCTTCCGCGCGTATTGCCAATATTAACGGACGATTCATCCGAAGCGCCGCGACAGTTGCCCTACCCGTGGGAGTCAATCCAATAACACGCGGTCCCGCCCAACGAAAGTGATCGTGCCTGCGCTGGCGACGCGGATGAAACAAGGCCACTCTACGGCCGCTTTGTGGGTCGAAAGCTGAACGTCGGGCCTCTTTGCGCAATGAACATGAGACACATGCGAGGGCCAAATTTTCAGCGACGGATGAGCCACCGGCCGCCTTCGGTAAGATGTGGTCGATATGGAACGTGGCTTCTTGGCTATCCTGCGACAATCCGCAATATTCGCATCGATCTCCCGCCCGCATCACAACCAAGTGACGCAATCAAGCAGGAACGCTGCTCATGATTTTTTCGCGCGCCGATGGCTGCTTGCGCGCCGAGCCCGCAAGCGGAGAAGTGTAAGTAGCTCGGAGAGATTTACCAGGCCCTGCGCTTCATTCCGTTCGGCGGCAGTCAACCGTTCGCCGTTGTCTTGACGATCCAGCAAGAACTGGAGACGCGTGTCGACGGCCGGCGGCAAGCGAAACTTCGCTAAATCTTCTGGCACTTCCATCTGAAAAGCGACCATTTGTGACATGTCATCTCCCACTAGATTTTAGTCTTGCGGTATCATACCAGGCCGCAATGAACATGTCTCTCCTACCGACCGGCCCTATTCAGGACGATGTCGAATCGATATCGACTGCCGTGCATTCACGGGCGATCGGTTGTTTTTTACTTTCGTCGCTGGCCCCCCTTCACCGCGCAAATATCTTCTTGAAAAACCCTTCCTTCTCCAGCTCCTTCACCACACTGTCGTCGAAAAACTGCTCCGGTTTATATTTTTTCGCTTCCGGTCGGGTTTGGGCGCGGTCTTCGAGGACGAGCTTGAACATTTCGGGATCGAGATTGGGGATGCGTTCGATCACGTCGACGCCGAACTGCCAACTCGCTTCGAGAATTTCGGCGTCGTCGGTGTGGAGAAACTTGGCGAGCGCTTTCTTGCTGCCCTCTATGTCCTTTTGCAGCATGGCGACGCCTTCGGAATAGCCGGCGATGAAATTCTTGACGATCTGGCGGTGCGCGGCGAGATAAGATTTGCGCACGACGATGCCGACGTGGGGAAAGCTGAGACCGATGGTTTTCGGCGGAATCTGAATTCTCGCTCCCGCTTTGAGCGTCTTTTGTAGCGCCGGCGGCGTCATCGGCGCGGCAAAGATCCGCCGCGCTTCGATGCCCGCAGCGAGCTCCGGCTGGTCACCCATTTGTAACAGCGGCACATCTTTGTCGGGCTCAAGGCCGGCCTTCTTCAAAATATAGCGCATCGTAAAATCAGTGGACGAGCCGAAGCGGGTGATGCCTACCGGTTTGCCGCGCAAATCTTGAATCGATTTTATCTCCGGTTGAACTACAATGTAGAAGGCGGGAATGTTGACCATGCCCGCCACCGCGACCAGATCCGCGCCGCCGAAATCGGCGTCGACCACTCCGCTGCCTCCTGCTGTCGCGATCTGATTCTCTCCCGCCATCATGGTCTGGATCACCTGCGCTGCGCCCGCAGTGTAACTGAGATTCACATCGAGCCCATATTTACGGAACAGGCCCAACTCCTGCGCGACGTAAAGCGCGGCATGATCGCCGGCCAACGACGCATAGATCGCATTGATCCGCTCCAGCGCGGACTGCGCGTAGAGATCGCCCCGCGCGATCAGTAGACCGAGAACTAATGACAAACAGAGCTTGATGATTTTTTTTGACTGCATAACTTGCTCCATTGAGAACGAACGCTATAGAGCCAGGACAAAGCTAGGTCAAACTTTCCAGCCCGGCGATAGATCCACCCGCGTGCCCACCGGATCGAGAATAAAGGTTTCGGCGAAGCGTCCGTCCTTAGGCAGCTTGTCCGTGCCGCCGGTAGCACCGTTGCCTTTGGCGGTGCTAACCGCGCCCTTGACGTCTTCCACTTGCATGCCGAAGTGAAAAATCCCCTCGCGCCGGTTGCGCGCCGGCAGGATCGCCAAATTGATATGGCCGTCGGAAAGATAAATCGCCGAGCCGTTCTCCGTCGGCTCGCCGCTGCGCGCGACCTCGTTGAGACCGAAAGAGGACTTATAAAACTCCGCCAGTTTCTCAGTGTCCTTGGTCAGTAATGCGATATGTCCTATGCGTGCCATGGTATTCTCCTTTTGTCTTTGGTCGTTAATTTCGAATTAAGATATCACTCTCGCAAAGCATGTCCTGATCCCATCTTTACTTCCTATACAGTTGCTCGATCAAACCGCTCTTCTCGATGTCCCGAAAAAAACTCCCGTCGACGAAATCCGCAATGGCGAAACTCTTCACCTTGGGATCGGGTTCGCGTTCGAGCACGGCGGCGAGCGCTTTTTCGTTGGGTCCGGGCAGCCGTTCCATCAATTCGATCGACTCGTCGTAAAGATAACCGGCTTCCTCGGCGTTCAAGCCGCCCATATATTTCTGCATCAACGCCACCGACCCAGTGCGATTGGTTTTGAGATAGTGAATCGATTCGACAAACGAGCGCATGAGCCGCTCGACCACGCTACGCCGGCGTTGAATCTGGCTGCGTAGCGTCGCGAAGGTGCCGGAGGGCGAGAGAATTTTTAGATCGGCGGCGCTGGTGATGTAGCGCGCGCCGGCGCGCTCGGCGGTGAGCAGCGCCAGGCCGCCGAGAATAGCCGCTTCTAACTTGCCCGCGGACAACGCCGCGGCGACTTGTGGGTGACCGCCGAGCTGCAACAGTTGCACGTCTTTGTCTGGCCGCAGACCGACCTTCATCAAAGCGTTGCGCGCAAAGGTGTCGGCTTCCGAACCGTATTGTGACACACCGATGGTCGCGCCTTTGACGTCTTCCAGCCGGCGGATTTTCGAAGTGCGGCTGACCATCAGCTTTTGTCCCGAGACATTGGCGCTAGCGCCGAGTATCGCCACGTCCGCGCCGCGCACCCGCGCGCGCGTCAGCGCGGTGACGCCGGCGAACACAACGTCGACATCGCCAGACATCAAGGTTTGCACCAGGCGCGGACTGCCGGGAATCAGCAAAATCTCGGCTGTCAAATCGTACTTGTTGAGCAAGCCCAATTCCTTAGCGATAAACGGCATCGATTGCGACAGGCTTGGACTGACATACGCCACGCGCAATTTGTCGGCGCCGATGCCGACTTCAGCGCGACCCAGAAGAGCGAAGGCAGCGAGCAGTGAAATTGCGAGTTTAGTTTTCATGATCTCAATAAGGCTTCATGACTTTGCGCCACTCATCTTGGTAGTGTGGCAACTTTTCTAAATACTGCGGCCAATCGATCTCGCCATAGCGCAGTTTGCGCAAGCGCTCGTTGGCCAGCGTGACATCGGTGCGGCCGACGCTGACGCCGACCTCGTTGGCGTAATAATCTTGCACTTCTTTGGAAAGAATATAATCGATCCACAACTTGCCGGCGTTGGCATGGGGCGCGCGGCGCGCTAGCGCTAGAGCGTTGGGCGGATTGGGAAACAGCGGCTCCATGGCGACCCAATCCACCGGCGCGCCTTTCTTGCGAATCTCCTCGCCGGCGGCGATGCGCATAGTCGGCGCCAGCGCCCATTCGCCGGCAGCCAACAATTCCGCCGCCAGCTGGCGGCCGCGGCGGAACTCGACATTTTGCTTGGCCAGCGCGCGGATGAATTCCGACGCCCGCTTTTCGCCCATCACATGGGCCAGCACCATGTACCAATCGTCATCGGTCTGATCTAAACCGATGTGGCCTTTCCATCGGGGCAGGAGCAGATCGTCGTAACTCTTCGGCACGTCGGCCGCCGCCACCAGCTTGCGGTTGTATCCGATCACCGCGATGGTCGAGTACTGCGCCGTCCACACGCCTTGCTTGTCTTTGTAGCTCGGGCGAATGAACTTTCTTTCCGGCGAATCGTAGACGGCAAAATTATTTTTCTTGGCGGTCCAATACATCTCCGAGCCGCTCAAGTTGACGACGTCGACGACATGACGCCCGGCAGTGTATTCGGTGTCAAAACGTTGAGCGATCTTTTCCGCGCCGGCGCGGTAGTATTCGACTTTGATGAACGGATATTTCCTGTTAAATCCTTGCGCCAAGCGATTCATCACCGGCGCCTGGGTGGTCGCGTAGGTCAGCAACTCCTTTTCCGCTTTCGCGCCTTCGACGATCTGGGGCATCGTCTGAGCCGCGGCCAACGATGGAATTGAAATCGACAACGCCAACAGCACAACGAGTTTGCTCATGCCTTCTCTCCTCACGCCAACGATACTAACCAAGCCAGCGCCACTTTGTAAATCAAAAACTCCTTGCGATTAACAAAACGCGAAACTTCCGCATCGCCGCCTTGACACTCTTATTTCATCCAAGTAAGAATCGCCACGAATCAAGTTACATTTCGCACTGAGGAATTTCATGGCAACTCCATCAGGACCGCTAACCGGTTATCGTGTGCTCGATTTGGGCGGACCGCTAAGCCTGCACTGCACCAAACTGCTCGCCGACATGGGCGCCGACGTGATCAAAGTCGAGCCGCCTGCGGGCGACGAATCGCGCCGCATGCCGCCGTTCAAAAACGACTCGCCGCACGCCGAAACCAGTCTCTACTTCCTGCACTTCAACACTAACAAGCGCGGCATCACGCTTGACGTCGAGAAACCCGACGGCCGGGCGATCCTGCTCGAACTGTGCAAGAAGGCCGATGTCATCATTGAAACCTATCGGCCGTCGCGCGCCAAAGAGCTGCGTTTGACCTATCAAGATTTGAGCGCGGTCAACCCGGCGTTAGTCGTCGCATCGATCACGCCCTTCGGCCAAAGCGGTCCGTGGAAAGATTACAAAGCCAATGACATGGCCGGTATCGCGCTCGGCAACTTGCTTTATCTCGCCGGTGAACCGGGCGAGCCGCCGTTGCAGCCGCCGGGAGAAATCGCCTATGGCATGGCGTCGACCTACGGCGCCTTCGGCATCGCCGTGGCGCTCTATCACCGGCTCGACAGCGGCAAAGGCCAGCACATCGACGTGTCCATGCACGAATGCGGCGGCCACATCGCCGGCTACTTCATTCCCAACTTCGGTTACACCGGCGACAAACCGGCGCGCGCTTCGCGTAAGGGCGAAGAGACCGATCTTTACGATCCTTACAAAACTAAAAATGGTTACGCCCGTATCTTCATCATTCCCGTCGAGCAATGGCGCCGCTTAGTCGACTGGATGGGCAAGCCAGCGTCGATCTCCGGACCGGACTTCGAAAAAATGGCGTACCGGCGCAAACATCCCGAGATCGTCGTCGGCGCCATCGCCGAATTCTGCGCCCGCTACACCAAGGAAGAACTTTACGAAGAAGGCCAGAAGCGGCGCATCGCCGTGACGCCGATCAACACCGCCGGCGAATTTATCGAAATGGAACAGACCAAAGCCCGCGGCCTGTTCGTCGACATGGAACATCCGGTGATCGGCAAGTACAAGCAGTTTGGCGTCGTGCCGCGCCTGATGGATTCTCCCGGCGCCATCCACCGCACCGCGCCGCTGCTCGGCGAGCATAATAAAGAAATTCTCAGCGGCGAGCTGGCAATGACCAACGACGACCTGGTCGCGCTGCGCGCCGAAGGCGTGATCTGAAGCAAACAGCCGGGGAAAAGATTCACCACGAAGGACACGAAGTTCACGAAGGGATTACGTAATAATAAGTGAAATTCGATGAACTATCGAATAAAGTCCTTGGCTGTGCAATCGAGGTGCACAAAGAACTAGGGCCTGGATTGCTCGAATCGACTTATGAGCAGTGCTTAGCCTATGAATTGAATCGAGCCCATGTTCCGTTCCGACTCCAAGTGGGATTTCCAGTTGAGTATAAAAACACCAGGCTTGATTGTGGATACCGGATTGACCTACTGGTCGACGATCAACTTATTGTTGAGTTGAAAAGCGTAGAACAGTTACTCAAAATTCATGAGGCGCAAATTTTAACTTATATGAGACTTGCGAAGGTAAGAGTGGGACTGTTGATCAACTTCAACGTGCCGTTATTGAAAAAGGGAATTAAGCGATTTCTTCTATAGTTTTTACTTCGTGTCCTTCGTGTCCTTCGTGGTGAATAGAATCATTAAATCTAAGGAACAAATCTATGTCGCAACTACCTTTAGAAGGCATCCGCGTTATCGAGCTTACCACCGGCGCCGCCGGCCCCACGGTCGCCCGCGTGTTGTGTGAATTCGGCGCGGAAGTGATCCGCTGCGAAACTCGGCTGCGCGGCGACGGCCATCGCGGCGAAGATCCCAAGCTGTGGAACAAGAAGCCCGACTTCATGAAACTCCAGCGCGGCAAGAAGTCTTTCACGGTCAACATGTCGACGCCCAAAGGCCGCGAACTGGTTAAAGAGTTGGCGAAAAAGTCCGACGTGCTGGTGGAAAACTTCGGCCTCGGCATTCTCGAAAAGTGGGGTCTCAACTGGCCCGATCTACAGCTGATCAATCCGAACATTATTTTGATCCGCGTCAAAGGCATGGGCTGCACCGGTCCCCACGCCGCCGATCTCACCTACGGTCCCAACGTCGGCAACACCATGGCGACAACTTATTTATGGAATTATCCCGGCGCGACCACGGCTACCGCGGAGCCGCGCACGCAGCATCCCGATTTCATGGGCGGCGTCACCGGCGCCTTCGGCGTGGTGCTCGCGCTGATTCAGCGCAAAAAAACCGGCCGCGGCCAGTGGATCGACAGCGCCCAGCAGGAAATCGGCGCATCGTTGCTCGGACCGAAGTATCTCGAATACACCGTCAACAAACGCGAGCCGCAACCGGAAGGCAACCGCAGCTTAGTCGCCGCGCCCTACGGACCCTACCAATGCAAAGGCGACGACCGTTGGTGCGTCATCTCGGTTTACAACGACGATGAATGGCAGCGCTTCGCCGCGCTGTTGGAAAAATCCGGCCTCAAGCGCGACGCCAAGTTCGCTACCCATCTCGACCGCGTGCGCCACAAAGACGAACTCGACAAATGGGTCACGAGCTGGACGCTGAAGCATGATCCCTACGAAATCATGGAGCTGGTCCAAGGCGTCGATGTCTGCGCCGCCGTGGTGCAAGACGTCGAAGATCAATTCAAAAACGACAAGCAGTACGCCGCCACCGGCTTTCTAGTGAACATGACCGAACCGGAGGCCGGCGACGTGGTCACCGAAAATGTTCCCATGCGCATGTCGCTCACGCCAGGCCGAGTACGCGGCGTCGCACCGCTGATGGGCGAACACACCCACGAGATCGCGCGCAACTTGCTCGGTCTTAGCGACGATGAGATTAAGAAATTGGATGATGAGAAGGTACTTTATTAAAAAACAGAATCCCGTAGTCAGGATTCAGAATTCAGAAGCTTGGTTCCGAAACTTCTGAATTCTGGCTACTGACTTCTGAATTCTGCAACTACGGAGGAAGAAATGGCAGAACCAGGACCCCTATGTATTTACGAGAAGCGCGATCCGCATATCGCGATCATCAAGCTCAACCGCCCGGAGAAGAAAAACTCGATCAGCCGCGATCTCTACTGGGCCCTCGATGCGGCGTGGCACAAGGCCAAGGAGGATGACGACGTTTGGTCGATCATTCTGACCGGCAGTGCCGACTCTTTTTGCTCCGGCGGCGATTTGAAAGAGAACATCGCCTTTGCCCGCGGCGAAATGACCGGGCCGCGCTCCGGCCCGCGCGGCTATTCCAGCCTGCGCCCGCTGCAAATGCACAAGCCGATCATCGCCGCCATCAACGGCTACGCGGTCGGCGGCGGCTTTAGTTTGGCGCTCTCCTGCCATATCCGTTACTGCGTGCCGGCATCGAAATTTGGCTGCTCCGAAGTGCGCTGGTCCCATCTCGCCGCCTGGCCGAGCTATGTCGCCCAACTGCCCAGCGGTTGGGCCTACTGGTTCGCTCTCAGCGGCCAGATGATCGACGCCGACACGGCGTTTCGTCTTGGGTTAGTGCAAAAAGTTTGCGCGCCAGAAAAACTGCTCGACGACTGCATCGAACTGGCGACCACGATCAACCGCAACGGCCGGCTGATCGCCCAACACACCATCGAGTTCATCGAAGACAAATTTCTCTACGAGATCCAGGGCTGGGAAAAGGGCTTCGAAGTGCACCGCGAATTCTACGCCCATCTGCGCAACAGCAAAGACTACGACGAAGGCTCAGCCGCCTTCGCCGAACGGCGCAAACCGGAGTTCGCGGCGGAGTATTATAACGAGAAAACCAAACTGCCCGGCGTGCCCGAGCCGGTTAAGAAGTAGTCGACATCAATGCCATGACAAACGGCGTGAACGATCCGAGCAATTCGAATCGTTCACGCCGTTTTTTGTTGTAGTGCCGAAATAGCGTAGGGGCGAAAAATCTTTCGCCCTTCATTCGCCCATCGCGCCGACCAACTATCCTTTTGCGACCTGCTCGTAGCTCGGCTCGGGCATCCCAGCTTTCCACGTCGGATCGCGCAGCTCCAAGCGATTGCCGCTGGGATCGAAGAAGTAAAGCTCTCGTCCGGGGAAATAGCCGCCCTTACGATAGTAAAGCTCGTCAATCTTAACGTTCTGTTCCTTAAAAATCTTGCAGGCCTGGTTGATCGTCTCCGGCGCCACTGTAAAAGAATGGTGCACGTTGCGCTCCTCGACGAAGTTCTTGTCAACGCCGTCCGAACGCGTGCACAGCAAGATATTGTGATCGCCGACATTGAAGCAAGACATGCCGGAAGTACCGAGCCGCCCAAGATGCTTCAAGCCCAGCAGATCGCCATAAAACTTCTCCGACTCGTCCAGATTGTTGACTGGAATCGACCAATGAGTCACGCCTTCGATTTTGATTTGTCCCATAAAAACCTCCTGTTAATATGCCCCCTATTTGCGCCGACCGGTTGGACGATGTCAACCCTCACGACTCATTCCTACGGAAAGTTTAATGACGTTCGTTTCGGCGCATCTTCCTCAAACGATCCGTTGAGGTATTCCACCGAGTTCACGTCCACGAAAGCGAGCATCTTTAACTGATCGGCAAACCTCGCGCGATCGAAACTGATCGTGACCGGCTCGCTGACCGGTGCGCGGTAAGTGCCAAAGACTTTGTCCCAAAACGGCCAGTCGGAATAGTTGCCGGCGTGGACCCCGCGTTGATGGTGCAAGATGTGTTCTTCGGGCCGTTGGATAAAGTAGCCGGCCCATTTCGGCGTGTCCACATTCCAGTGCGGGAATAAGGTCATGAAGAACTGAAACACGCCGGTAACGACGACCGCGCGCGGATCAAGACCGAGCAGGAATGCCGTGACGAGAATACTCGACGTTGTGGAACAAATTACATCCAGCGGATGCGCCACCAGCGCGCTCGGGATATCGACCCGCGCCACGCCATGATGCAGCTGATGGACCATGCGCCAGAGCATATTAAACTGGTGCTGGCTGCGGTGATACCAGTAAGTGATGAAGGTATTCACCGGAAACCAAATCACGATACCGCCAATCACACCCCAAGCTTCGCCATTCAGCAATCGATGCTCGCGCAACCACTTTCCAGGAACAACCAGCGACCAGAGCTGAGCCACGATGATAAAAACTAACATGACACCGAGACCGATCCACAACCAACCACGATAAAACTGAAACTGCCGCGCCGGCCGCTTGTGTTCGACGCTCAGCATGAGAACCAACGTGATGGACATGACCACCACCACGAGAATTTGCCGCGACTCCATGACAAGTCCTGATCTAGATTCTAACCAACGTTTTGCGCGCTATCTTGAGCAACCATTCTCAGTCGGTCAGACCTCAGCCAACTAAATGCCGGCTGAAAAACTCCGTCGCTCTCGGCCACGACAACGCCGCGGCATGCGGCCGATAATTTATCGAGCCGCTATTGACGAACGCATGCGCAGCGCCGGCGTAGGAGTGAAACTCGTGCGGCTTGCCGAACTTGGTCAGCTCGGCGTCGAGCTTGCGCATATCTTCTGGCGAGGGATTTTGATCCTCGGCGCCGAAGTGGCCTTGGATCGGGCAGCCGATCTCGCTTGTGCGGTCGAAGGGTGTCGGCCCGGCTTCGCCGTACGGCATCATCGTGCTGCTGCCGTAAAACATCACGCCGGCTTTCAAATCTTTACTCGCTGCCGACATTAGATAAACCAGCCGCCCGCCCATGCAAAAGCCGACGATGCCTAAGCGGCCGCCGTCGACTTGTTTATGATTCTCGAGAAATCCGATGGCGCCTTCGATGTCGCGAATGATCGACGGATCGCGCAAGCGCGACTTTCGCACCGGGTTTTCGTCTTTACAGTCAGGTCCATCGCGATGATAGAGGTTGGGTGCGACGGTCGCATAACCTTGCAGCGCCAACATATGCGTCGTGTCTTTGACGAAATCTTCCATGCCCGATTGCCCATGCACGACAACGATGCCCGGCACGGTCCGATCGCTCGCCGGCAAACTCACATAAAGCGGCATGTCGCTATTATCGACTCGAACGTTCGCCCAACTGCTAGCCATATTCGCCTCCATTTTTCTCGTTTCATTGTATTAATGAATTGCCGATCGCTGTGCAAGCAATTCTTCCGACATTGTTCAGCTGTAGGGGCGACCGGCGGTCGCCCACTTCGCACAATCGCGAACCACCAACAGCGATTGCCGACAACCGACGGACGATGATACAACTAATCCAACAATCCAAAATCTAAAATCCAAAATAAGAAGATGCTCTCTCCCGAAGAAAACGCTCTACTCACCCACACCGGCCCCGGCACGCCGGCGGGAAATTTATTGCGCCGCTACTGGCATCCGGTGGCGCTTGTCGAAGAGTTGCCGAGCGATGGCGCGCCGCTGCCGGTCAAGATCATGAGCGAAGACCTCGTTCTGTTTCGCGGCGACGATGGCCAACTCGGCCTGCTCGGCCAGTTCTGCTCGCACCGCCGCGCCGACTTGAGCTACGGCCGGGTCGAAGACGGCGGGCTGCGCTGCCTGTACCATGGCTGGTTATTCGACCGCCAAGGCAACTGCGTCGAGCAACCCTGCGAGCCGCCGGACCGGCGCTTTTGCGAGAAGGTGCATCATCCGGCGTATCCTTGCCAAGAACGCGCCGGCGTGGTCTTCGCTTACATGGGACCGGGCGAGCCGCCGCTCTTGCCCAACTACGAACCGCTGGTGGCGCCGGCCGGCCATGTACTGGTCTCGAAATTTTATCATGAGTGCAATTTCTTTCAGGCCAACGAAGGCAATCTCGATCCCAGCCACGTTTCTTATCTGCACCGCCAAGCCAACGTGCCGGAAAATTTGAAACGCCCCGTCACCGGCAGCGACGGCAAACTGCCGCTGGCGCTCTACGACGCCGACATGGCGCCGCGCATCGACGCCGAAGAAACCGATTACGGCGTGCGCATCTTCTCGCTGCGCAACGTCGACGGCCGGACGTTTTTCCGCGTGACTAACTACGTGTTTCCCAACAAGGCGACGATCCCAGGGCCGATGTCGGGCGATGGTTACAATCTTTACTGGCATGTCCCCATCGACGACACGCACCATTGGCGTTACGACTTCGTCTTTCGCCGCAGCAGCCCAATGGAACAACGCGACATCGAGCGCGACAAAGAAATTTTGGACGAACTCGGCCATGGCTTCCGCCCTAAACGGAATAAGAGCAACCGTTATTTGCAGGACCGCGAGGCGATGAAGAGCTGGAGCTTCTCCGGCATGGGACGAATCTTCAACGTCCACGACGTCGCCATCGTCGAAGGCGCCGGTGAGATCGTCGACCGTAGCAAGGAATTCCTAGGCCCGAGCGACAAAGCGATCATCGTCGCGCGACGCCAGCTCTTGCGCGCGATCCGCGACGTCGAAGCCGGCGGCGAAGGCCCGCACGTGATCCGCGAGCAGAGCGCCAACCGCTTTCCACAACTGACGGTGGAGTCCGAAGTGCTCGCCGTCGGCGCCGACTGGCAGGCGCACTGGCAGAAGCGCTTGACTGAATTGCGCTGACGCCCCTTCCGTCATTCCGGCGACGGCCGGAATCCAGGCGGGGTGGACGGTGGATCGCGACCCTCTACCACGTAGCGCCCCTCGATACGCGCTGCGCGCTACTCGGGGAATCGGATTTACCACCTAGTATCCTGAGTAGGACCGAAGGTCCGTATCGAAGGATGTTCCGAATCTAGCAGAACGTCTTTCCGGCGCAGGCCGGAATCCAGGGGTGGCTGTGGAGCGCTGGGCGCTCGCTACCCGTTGCCGCAAAACGCCTCTCGCTATGCGCTGCGCGCTACTCGGGGAATCGGATTTGTGACCGATTATCCTGAGTAGGACCGAAGGTCCGTATCGAAGGACGCCGCACTTACGGTTTCCACCCCTCCAGCTTCAGTTCACCGTGAATTTTTCTCGCCAGCGTGAAATCGAAAAACTTTCCGATCGCGATATCCTTGCGCCCGATTCTTTCGAGCAGCGGCGCCATCACACGTCTTTGCAGATCGTCATTGAGAATGCCTTCCGGCGTCAGCGCCGGCTTAACTAGATCGTAAATCCTCGCCGCCAAGTCCTCCGACGACTTGGCGTTGCGCGCGAGAATCGGTACGGCACCGCTGCGATTGGTCGAATAGTAAACAAGTCCGCGAATCGTCGCGCGCAAAAATTTCTCCACCAACGCCGAATCCGATTGCAACAAACCATCGCGCGTGACGATGGCGCCTTGAAGCTGGATGATGTCGGAAGCGATAAACGACATCAGCTCGCGAAAGCCCTGTTCGGCGGCGCTGATGTTATGTGGAAAGGTCATCATCGCCGCATCCACTGCGCCGTTGGACAACGCGCCAAGCCGCGTCGCCGTGGTGCCGATAGCTAGCACCGCCGTGTCATGATTTTCGTCCATGCCGTTTTTGCGAAACAGCTCGCGCAGCGCCGAATCTCCCGCCGCGCCCAGACTCGACACCGCGACTTTCTTGCCGGCAAGCTCGCGCACGCTGCGAATATTCTGCCGCGAGTAGAGCCAAAACATCGGCTTGTGAAAGCTGCTGAGCACGACTTTAACCGGCGCGCCTTGCAGCCCCGCCTGCAGCGCCGCCGTCGGCACCGTGGTGAACTCGACACCTCCGGCGATCAGAGCCTGATTCGCCACCCCGCCGCGCATGAGAATCAGATCGACTTCCAAGCCTTCTTTTTGAAAGTAGCCGCGCTCCCGCGCGATATAGAGCGCGCTCTGGGTCACGTCGAGCACGGGAACGCCGACGGAAATTTTACGCGCCTGGCAAGGCACGGCAAGCAGCAACGAAAACATCAGCGCCTGGCAAAGACATTTCACAACAAGGTTCTCCGATTTTTGGTTTCGCCGGATGATACACGCCGCATCGAAGTTGCTCAAGAAAAATACTTTCCCTGCGACTTAGCGCTTGCGCCAAAGCTAATTTTCGAAATATGATCCGCTTCAGTCACCATGAGTATACGAATCCCGGCAACCATCATATTCATGATAGCGTCATTGCTGCACAGTTCCGCGCTGCTGGCGCAAACTACGCGCAAACTCGAAGCGGTTACCCTCGGCCTCTCCGCCAAGCACGTGCTCAATCTGCCGATCTATCTCGCCCAGCGCCATGGCATTTTTGAAAGCGAAGGCTTCGACTATAAACCGATCACGACCAAGACCAATACCGCTATCGCTGCCTTGGTCTCCGGCGATCTCGATTACATCACGGCGTTCAACTCCGGTCTCAGCGCAGCGCTTGGCGGCGCTCCGTTGGTCGCCGGCTACATCTCCACCCTCGACGTCACCCAAGGCATGGTCGCGCTCTTCTCCGGCACCGTCGCCGCGGCTACGCTGTCGCCGCCCTACGATTCCATCGCCGTGCGCAAGGGCTACAACCGCTTAGTCTTAGGATCGGAAGTGTTGCCGCGCTTCGTCGAAAACGGCTTGGTCATGCGCCGGGCGAAGCTGCGCGACAACCCGGATCAAGTACGCCGCTTTCTCCGCGCCATGATCCGCGGCTTGCACTTCGCCATGGACCATCCCTCCGAGTCCGTCGCGCTGATCCAAAAAGACTGGAACCTCGATCGAGAAACCGCGCAAACTGCATACGACGCGGCGCTGCCGACCTACAATCTACGCGGCGAAGTAAGCGACGAACTGATCGCCGCATTGATCAAACGCGCCCAGCAAGATGCCAAGATCACCGAGTCAAAATTTGCCCCGAAAGATTTCGTCGACTGGAACATCGTGCGCGGCATCCTGCGCGAGGTGAAGCGTTAACTAAAATTGTCCGCCCGCAATTCTTTTCCCCTCGCCCACGAAGTGGGAGAGGGTGAGGGTGAGGGCAAGGGCGACCGCCGGTCGCCCCTACGAGAGAACCTGCGAACTACTACTGGCAGAAATGAATTTCACGGAGGACCCATGATCATCGATGCCGACGGCCACACCCAGATACCGACGGAAGTCTTCGACAAGTATCTCGACAAAGAGTTCTATCGCCAGCGGCCGCGCTTCGTCACCTACGACGACGGCCGCGGTTTCTATCTGATCGAAGGACGGATTATCAGCAAGCCCTTCGGTTGGGGTCCAGGCACGCCGGGCAGCATCGCCAACTCGACGCCGACCATCGCCACCAAGGATATCGATCTGAGCAACGTGCCGGGGCGTTTGGCCGATCTCGATCTCGAAAACATCGACGTACAAGTGATCTATCCCAACGTCTTGATGTCGATCAACAGCTGGGAGCATGCCGGATTGGCCGGCGCCTGCGCCCGTGCTTACAACGATTGGATCGCCGAGAAATGCGCCCAAGCCGGCGGTCGCCTGCGCTTCGCCGCGGTCGTCGCCCTGCAAGATCCCAAAGCCGCCGCCGAAGAACTCAAGCGCGCGATGAAAAATCTCGGCGCCGTCGGCGTCATGGTCACCGGCACCATCGGCACGCGAACTCTCGATCATCCCGATCTCTATCCCTTCTGGGAAGCGGTGGAGCAGCTCGACGCCGGCGTCGGCGTGCACACAGTCACGGGAATGTATCCAACCGTCGGCCAGGAATTGTTCGATCACTTCTGGGGCGCCAAAGCGGTATCGATGCCGCTGACGTTAACGACGGCAATGGTCTCACTGGTCGGCGGCGGCATCGTCGATCTATTTCCAAAAATCCGCTTCGGCCTGCTCGAAACCGGCTGCGGCTGGCTGCCCTACTGGATCGAAAGAATGGACGAGATGCACGAGCGCGGCGAAAAAAACCCGCGCATGTACGACGGCATTTTAAATCGTAAACGGCCGAAGAACCGGATCAAGCCCAGCGAGCTGTTCGCCACCGGCCGCATGGTCGTCTCCTGCGAGCCCGGCGAAATCATGCTGCCCGCCGTCATCGGCGCCGCCGGCGATAATTGCATCATGTACGCATCCGACTATCCTCACGGCGACAGCAAATGGCCGGAAACCGTTTCGAGGATTCGCAGCGCCGGCTTTTCCGCGGAAACACAACAACGCATCTTAGGCGACAACGCCGCGCGCCTGTACAACCTGAAACAACCGTTAAGCTAAAAATTCCAGTTCATAATCCGATCCCCTCGCCCATTCCGAAGAGAGAGGGCGAGGGTGAGGGCAAGAATCTAATTCAAGGTACAATCGCGATGACAAAACCAACCCGTAGTCTTGTCGTTATCTTTTTCGCTTTCTCTCTTTACTCTCAAAGCTTTTCCATCGCCTCCGCCCAAACCAAAGTCATCGTCGGCCTGTCCACACTCAACTCGCGAGTCTCGCCGCTGTGGATCGCGCAGGAAAAAGGCTTCTTCGCCAAACAAGGCCTCGACGTTCTCCTGGTGCTGACCCGACTATCTCAACCCGCCATCGCCGGCCTACTCGCCGGCGAACTGCAAATGGTCTACGGCGGTTCCAATACTTCACTCGGCGCAGCTGCCAGCGGCGCCGAACTCAAGATCCTCGCCATGATGTCGAACAAGTTGACCTACGAATTGATCGCCCGGCCGGGCATCAACAAATCCGAAGATTTGCGCGGCAAGCGCTTCGGCACCGGCGGCATCGGCGGCAGTTTATGGATGGGCGCGCTCTTGGGATTGGAACATTTAGGTCTGGACGCCACGCGCGACAACATTTCGCTGATGATTGTCGGCGACCAGACCAACAACGCCGTAGCCCTCGAAGCCGGCAACATCGACGTGACGACGTTGGACGGCGTCTACACGCATCGGTTGAAACAAAAAGGCTTCAAGGTCATCGCCGAGTTCGGCAAAGCCAACATCCCGTTTCCCGGCCAAGGCATCGTCGTCTCGCGCGCCTTTCTGCAGAAGCAGGGAAACATCGTCGAGAGTTTTTTGAAAGGTCTAGTCGAAGGAATCCAGTTCAGCCTGGCGCCGGCTAATAAAGCCGCCGTGATCAAAACCATGACCGCCCGCCTGCGCATCCCCGACCCCGCCAGCGCCGAAGTCGGCTACCAAGACATTATCGCCGGCGTCGAAGCCAGACCGCTGCCGTCCGTCGAAGCCCTACGCAACGTTCAGCGCTTGATGAAAGTACAGAACCCCAAGGTGGGATCGCTCAAAGTCGAAGAATTGATCGACGATCGAATTATGCGCAAGCTTTTGGGGAGCTAACTGCGGTATCGCAAGTTTTTTAATCTTTGCTATCTCACCCGACTTAGATGACCGGCAACCGCTTGCTGATCGATCGTACCGCCACGATGCCGACTCAGACTGCCACTCTCGATTGAGTCCCTCTCTTTTCACACTCCGCGAGAAAAGCGCGATGAATTTCCGGATCCTGATCTTTGTACTCGATCTGCGTTCCCCCCGACTTGATGTCTTGATCGGTCTTTGAAAGGTCTTCGACCTGATAGGTGAAGCCCCACGGTTTCAAAGCAAGGTAGCGCACGGGTTCCGGTGAAGGATTGAAGTGCTGGTGAAACCAATTCGCCGGCGGCACGAAGAGACTTCCGGGACGCCAGTCGATGCGGATGCGCGGCTGCCCTTCCTGCCAAAGATACGAGTAGCCCGCGCCGGAAAGAATCACCAGGTGCGCGCCCGGCCCGTGTCGATGGCCGCGCGGGTAAGTGCCGGACGGATACTGCTCGAGGTGGGCGCTCATCGTATTGCAGGCTAGATGGAGCCGGATGCCCGTGGCGCCTTGCCCTCTCAAACTGCGATCCTTGAGTCCGAAGTCGCGCACGTCCGCGATGAGATTGGACTCCCAAGTCCGGTGGCTGGCGACTTCTCTGCCCTTGCCGCTGTAATAGCCTTCTTCGTCGTTGAAGCGGTCGCGGAATTCAAAACCGTTGCTGAAAATAAAATCGAGATTGCGAAAACGATTGACCATCTGAGGCGCATCGGTGAGGGCAACCAAGCGCGCGGTCTCGCTCCCCTGGGCATTGAAGTGTTGGTGCCAGGCGTTTAGCGGCGGCGAAAACAGGCTGCCCTCCTGCCACTCGAAAGTCTGCTTGCGCGATCCTTGATGCCAAACGCTCGTCGCGCCGCGACCTTTGACGACATAAATCAATTGCTCGAAGAGGTAGCGCTGCGGCAGACTCTCGCTCCGCGGCGCCAGCTCCAGCACATACGACCCACAGGTGCGCGACGAGCCGACCAGATTGATGAACGAGCCGCGCACGCCGGAGCGTTTCCACGGCGCTACTGGAATCGCGGTCAGATCTTCGACGCAATGGCCGCGTAAAATCGGTATTTCCTCCTGCTCCTGCCACAAATCGTAGGGTGTCTTGTCGGAGTAAGCTGCTGCTTGAGTCAAATCCATGGCAAATCCCTTTTTGACAAACTTTTCCGAAAATTCTTCGCGCTCTTCTAGTGTGGTGGAAACGAACTACGCTTAACAACGGCCATGGCTCCTCCCCCTTTGAAAAAGGGGGATCGAGGGGGATTTGAATTCCACGCAGTCAGCCCCCCCTTCCCGAGTTTACGAAAGGCGGGAATACAGCCGAATCTCGCACCAATGAATTCAGCGAGCTTCTGATGCAGGACACCAATCAGTATCGCGCAAGAATCTCAGCTTCCCGTCGCGTGAGTTGATCGGCGAGCGCGGTCTGATCGACTTTATCGGCCACCGCGTCAAATCCCGCTTGCTTGATCAGCGCCGGCAGCCGGGTCTTGAGCTGGGTCAAAGTCCAGCGCACCGAGTCGTCGATACCTTCGTCTTTCATCTTGAACGCCGCGGCTTCGCCGCCGTTGGGACCGATGTGATAGTGGGGATTATTGTAGAAACAGTCGAAGCGCAAAATTCTCACTTCCTCGCCGGTGCCGGCGCTCGTGACGTCGAAGGTTAACCCTTCATCGTTGCCGCCCAGTCCATGCCGATGCACGATGGTCACCCGCATACCGGGTTGATCGATCACGATCGGCTCCATTTTCAACTTGCTTTGTGGTTCCACCGCTCGGCCCTCCTGTTATGATGACGATAATCTGCGCGGATCATTACGTCTTTGATTTCTACCTGTCAAATGAAGATAAACGGGCGCGATGAATCGTGCCCCTACTAATTCCGTTTTCTATTTTTGCGACTTTTGCGTTCTTTGCGGCCAATCCTTCCGAACCTGACTTGGAATCCGCTAGACCGCGTCGAGATGAAAAAACTTCACGGCGTTGCCCGCCGCCATCGCCTGTTTTTCATTTTCCGGCACGCCGGCAAATTGTTCTTCCATCAGCTCCAGCGATTTCGGCCAGCGCGTCACGATGTGCGGAAAATCGGTAGACCACATTACCTTGTCCACGCCGACCATATGGCGCAGCTGGATGCCGATGGGATCGTCGAAGACGCCCCAGTGAGCGTGCTCGCGGAGATATTCGCTCGGTAATTTTTTCAGCTGCGGCAAGCCCAGGAGTTTCTCGGCCCAATGACGATTGACCTTATAAGTCTGGTCCATCTGCTGATAGAAGTAAGGAATCCAGCCGATGTTGTTCTCGGCCCAGAAAATTTGCAGCTTGGGAAAGCGGTCGAACACGCCGGTAAAAATCAACTGCGTCGCCTCCACCGCGCCGCAGTGATAAATCCCCTGGCGCGCGAGCCGCTGAAGAAAATCGAAGGGGCGGTCTTCGCCCTGGGGATCTTTGGGATACTTCATCAAATAGACATCGCGCTCGTCGGTGCGGCGCGGAAACGACGTGTGGATCGTGATCGGCATATCGAGATCGATGGCCGCGGCGTAGAACTTGTCGTCTTCCGGCGTGGGAAAACTTTTACCGCTCGGGAACGTGTGCAAACGCGCCGCTTTAAAACCTTTTTCTTTGCAGCGCTTCAACTCGGCGACGTTGTCGTCGGCGCCGATGTCCGGCATGACGGCGACGCCGATCAAGCGGTCGCCATCGACGGCGCAATACTCTTCGATGAAATAGTCGTTGAACGCTTGCACGATGGCGAGAAACGCGTCGCGGTCTTTGATCTTGGAGTTGCGCGCTTCGCTGGCGAAAAGTAATTCACCGTCGACACCGTCGGCGTCTTGCTCTTTCAACCGCTGCTGCGGTGAGCCGGCGCCGACCGAATGTTCGAAGTCGAGATGGGTGGGATTGAAATTTTCCGGCCCTTTGCCGGCGAACAAATTGGTGCCGCGATATTCCAGCGGCTGCCCTTCGTCGACGATGGCGTCGCGCCCGTCGGCGAGCTTGATCCGCCGCGGCGCGCGGGCGCGAAACTTCGCCGGCACCCGGTGCGTCCAAGTTTCCGGCAGGCACTCGAAATGACTATCGGCGGAAAAATATCGGTACTTGCGCGCCATTGAAACAGTTCCTCCTCGGGTCTCTCATCGAATGATCTGTCTAATATGTGAATAGCGTGCCATGAGCAGAAAGATATTTCACCACGAAGGACACGAAGAGCACGAAGTTCGGAGTTAAAATTTTCGAACCCTTCGTGTCCTTCGTGGTGAATAGTTATTTTAACAACTCGCAACTACGGCACAAGAATATCCTTCATGATCTTTTCCATCGGCTTCGACACCAGCTCGGACTGCTCCGGGCCGACGATCAACAATGGAATGCCGCGTTCTTCCAGGTTATTGAGTTCGTCATACACGGATTTGACGCCCTTGCGCCCGGACAACCTGCCAGTAGACGCGAGAATCTTCGCGCCCTCCATCGACTTCATGAAGTCGACGAACAGCGCCGCGGCGTGGGGATTCTTCGTGTTCGTGTAAATCCCGATGGCGCCGCTGATATGCGCCGGCGTCGGATTGGGAAACACCAGCGCCGCCGGACAACCGCCCTGCTTCATGCGCAGGAGTCCATCGGGATAGATCTCCACAGCGACTTTGAATTCCCCGGCGCACAACAACTGCGCTTGCAAGGTGTGGCCGCGCCGAACGATGGCACCATGTTTGACCAAGCCGTCGACAAAGGCGCGGGTCTTTTGCTCGCCCCAAGCGGTCAACCAACCCATCAGCGCGCGCTCTGGCTCCATGTCGATGGACAGTGCGCCCTTCCACTTGGCATCGAAAAGATCGTCGTAACTTTTGGGCGCGTCTTCCTTGCGCACCAGCTTGGTGTTGTAGGCGATGGTCGACACACCCAAGCTGTCGGCATGCCAATAGCCGTCCTTGTCAGTATACTCCTTGCCGAGGTTCACCGACTCTGGCGAGTGGTAGCGCACCCAGATGCCGGCGCGCTTGAGGGTCATGACGTTTTCCGTGCCGACCAGCATTGCGTCGGTGTCCAATTGACCAGCCCTATGCTCGGTCAAGGTGCGAAACACCAGCTTATTTCCGCTGCCGCGCCAGTACTCGGCTTTGATAAACGGATAGCGCTTCATGAAGCCGGCGGTGTGGGCACCGAGCAGCGCGGCGTTGGATACGCCGTAGAATTTGAACGCGCCTTCTTTGCGCGCGCCATCTTCGAGCCGTTTCTGCCGCTGCGGCGCCGGCAGCTTATTGATCTCGCTGTAGAGCGCTTCGACCGACGCGCCGCGAGCCGTTCCCGGCCCAATACCCGTGAACCAAAGCAACACAGCCGCCAATGCCAGGACCTTCATCATGCTTGATGCTCCGTTGCGATCCCTATCTCTATCTCAACTCTTTGTCTCAATCTTGCGCATCACTTCATCGTGCAGTGCGGATGATAATCCATCTTGCAGCGCGCGCCGGCGCTTTTCATCGCGATTTCGAATTCGGCGTGGATCTGCGGATCTTCATCGTCGTACTCGATCTGATCGCCGCCTTCTTTGACGCTCTTATAAACGTAGGCCTTGCCGCCGGCCTTGGGTTTGTCGCTGCCCCAGCCGATGGCGAGAAAGAACACCGGCTCGGCGCTGCCGTTGAAATGTTGATGAAACCACATTTCCGGCGGCACGAACACGCTGCCCGGCCCCCATTCGACGCGCTCCAACGGTTTATTTTCATGCCACAAGATCGAGTAGCCGGTGCCGCGAATGATCAACACGTGGATGCCCGGGCCATGGCGGTGCGCTTTTTTATAAGCACCCACGCCCCAGTGGGAGACGTGAGACTTCACCGTCTGCTTGACCATGCGGAACACCGTGCTCCTGGCGCCGCCGCCGCGGTCGAAACCGCCGGAGTAAGTCTCGCACACGCGCACGTCGGCGACGAAGTTGGTCGCCCACTGCTGCGCCGGCGCGGCCTGCTTGAAGTAACCCTCTTCGGAGTTGTAACGGTCTTTGAAGACAAACGGATTCTCGAAGACGAATTCATAGTTGTTGAACGTGTCGATCACCCGCGGCGCGCTGGTCATGGCGATGTAGCGCGCCGAATCCAAACCGGACGCGTTATGATGTTCATGCCAAGCGTTCATCGGGATCGCGAAATAGCTGCCCTCTTGCCACTCGAAGGTCTCTTTGCGAGCAGGATCGATCCACACCGAAGTGGCGCCCTGGCCTTTGAGTATGTAAATCGTTTCTTCGAATAAATGGCGGTGCGCCTTGAGCGATTTCCCCGGCGGGATTTCGGCGATGTAGGAATCGTTGAAGCCGCCGGTGCCTTCTAAATTGAGAAACGCCGCCAAGCCGGTGCCGCTCGATTTCCAGGGCGCCAACTCGACTGCGTTGACATCCTTGATCGCCAAACCACGATAGGTCGGTAGCCCTTCGTCTTTTTTCCATTGCTCGTAGGGCGAGATGTAAGCGACCCGCTCTTTAACTTCATCTTCCGCCGTGACTGGTGTGTCTGCCATTATGGTTTCCTCCGTTTAAAATTTCCTAAAATTAAATGCCCTAAACTTCTTTGCATTCTTTGCCACTGTAACCTATCGCGATTTCAACACCTCTTCCAACACCGACTCGTCGATGAAGTCATTGGGGTTGCGCTTGGCCGCGCCCGCCAACTTCGGTTCCAGCGTGGCGAGAAATTCGCCGATGCCGTCGCGTTCCGTGCGCAGCGTATCGGAAATACTGCGCACGAAATAATCGTAGGTCTTCAACGCCTCGGCCTTGGAGCCGACGTGAATATACTTTTCGATCACCCGTAGCGTCGCCTCCCGATTGTTTTTCATCAGCCGCACTGACTCGACGTAGGCGCGCAGATAGCGGCGCACGCCGTCGCGCCGCTCTTTCATGTCGCGCTTGCGCACGATGATGGATAATTCCGGATAGCGCATGCCCATGACGCCAAGATCGCCGAGACGGCTGTAGCCCTGAGCTTCGGCGACGAACAAACCGGGCGGCGACATGATCGTCGCCGAGATCGCGCCGCGCTCCAGCGCGGTAAGACGATTTTTCTCCCCGCCGAGCTGCAAGAAGGTCACGTCGCGATCGGGATTCATACCGTTTTTCTTGAGCGCGAAGCGCAGGCCGATGTCGTTGTTACCGCCGAAGCTGGCGATGCCGAGTTTCTTACCGCGCAGATCGTTATAACTTTTGACGTCCTTGGCGCCGATCACGCCGCCCGACATGGAGTTTGACGGCGTCGCGATGATCGTCACCTCGGCACCGCTCAAGCTCGCTTGCACCGGCACCCCGCCGCTCACGTGGGCGAAGTCCAAACCGCCGGACAGCAGTGCCTGCATGCTCTTCGAGCCGCCGGAGATCAATACCGGGTCCACTTCCAAGCCGGCTTTTTTAAACTCGCCGGTATCCAACGCGATCCAGAATGGAATGTTGAATCCGGCGATGCCCGGATAACTCGCCGTGACCCGCGATTGCGCGTGCAACATGCTGGACATGAGCGTCAGGGAAATGAGCAACAAGGTAATAGCGATCGATTTCATCGTGATGATTGATTAGCAACTTGCGCGCTCACCATATTCAAGGAACCTCTGAACAACTGCCCTGGAAGCAGGGCAGCGGAGGATAGATCGTTTTTTTCGTAATGAGTTACAGTTTTTGCGAAGTTATATCAGATTACATTTTGCTCTCGTGGTTAATAGGGTCCTTAGTTTTGCCTCGATTTGCCCCC